>CAZGKH010000502.1:0-3417 GCA_964525665.1 uncultured Anaerolineae bacterium
CCCCGACCTGCCGGGGATGCAGCAGCAAGTGGACGGGCGACTGCTGCTGCATCGCTGGTGCCAGTGGATCAGCCTTTACCACCCGCTGGGCGTGTACGATGGTGAAGAGGGTAAACGGAGGGATTTCACCGCGTCTGCGCCCCCGTTTATCGCCGAGGAGATTGTCAGGCCGGCTGTCGCACAGGATCGGCGACTGGTCGTCCTGGCTGAGGAGTGGCACACAACCGAGGCACTGTGCCGGCTCAGCGACCTGCTCCACGCGGCCGGGCTGAGGCAACAAGCCATCTTGTTCTGGAATGCGAATAACACAATGGCTTTCCATCGGGTGGATTGGAAACGCCTGAATTCCGTAGCCACGTTGACCACCGTCAGTCGCTACATGAAGCAACTGATGCGTGGCCTGGGGCTGGACCCGCTGGTTATCCCCAACGGCATCCCTGCCGATCTGTTGAAGCCGGTGAACGCCGAGGCCGTGTCCGCTGTGCGTCAGGCCCTGGCTGCGGACAACCACCTGTTTCTTTTCAAGGTGGGCCGTTTCGATCCGGCCAAAGGCTGGCTGATGAGCGTCGAAGCCGTGGCCCGGCTCAAGGCGCTGGGACAGGCCGTGGTCTTTCCTTTCCGGGGCGGCATTGAGCCTCACGGCGCCGAGGTCCTGGCCCGTGCCCACGAGTTGGGCTTGACGGTGCATCATGTGGGAGGCGAGCCAGAAACCTGGCGCGACGCACTGAGCCTGATCCAGGCAGCCGGGCCAGCCGACCTCTACGATCTGCGGTTCTTCATGACTCAGGCGATGCTACGGCCTTTCTATGCCGCTGCCGATGTCGTGTTGGCCGCCAGTAACCACGAGCCCTTTGGTCTGGTCGGCTTGGAGGCGATGGCAGCCGGCGGCATTGTCCTCACTGGCTCCACTGGAGAGGACTACTCGGTTGCCGGGCAGGGTGCGCTGATGGTGGAAACGAACAACCCTGATGAGATCGTGTTGCACATCCTAAACCTGCGTGATCACCCAGAACAGGGCCAGGCCATGCGGCAAGCGGCCCGGCAGGTGGCTGCCCGATTCACATGGGGGGGCGTGTTAGAGGTGTTGCTAAGCAAGGTCGCTCTGGGCGCCTGTGAGCAGCGCATCATGCAGCTCAGCCGCCCGTTCACTCCCCCGACAACACCAGTGCGCGATGTTGTCATTGCATCGCCAAGGCCAATGGGCTTGCCGTTGCGCGCGGTGCCTATATCCCTGAATGTGTTTCCTAGGAATTAGGAGGAAAACGATGCTCGCTGCTGCATTGATCACACTACGAGAAGGGCTGGAGGCCGCGCTCATTGTGGGCATTGTGCTGGGCGTGCTGCGCAAATTGGGGCACACGGATCGCAGCAGGCCGGTGTGGGCTGGCGTGCTGGCGGCTGTCGTGGTCAGCGTCGCTGCCGGGCTGGCTCTCAACGCCCTGGGGGTGGCCTTTGAGGG
Source organism: uncultured Anaerolineae bacterium (assembly GCA_964525665.1). Lineage (GTDB taxonomy): Bacteria > Chloroflexota > Anaerolineae > VGOG01 > VGOG01 > CAYMKL01. The sequence goes on from CAZGKH010000502.1 coordinate 1,460, forward strand.
ACGCGCCGAGCAGATCTTCGAAGGGGTAGCGATGCTGCTGGCTGCGGGGGTGCTGACCTGGATGATCTTCTGGATGCAGCGCCAGGGTCGGCAGATCCAGGCGGAACTGGAGTTGGATGCGCGCCAGGCCATCACCACCAGCAACACGTGGGCTTTGTTCAGCCTGGCCTTCGTGGCTGTCGTGCGCGAGGGTATCGAGACGGTGCTCTTCCTGACGGCAACGGCTTTCACTGCCACCCCTGCGCAAACCCTGCTCGGCGGCGCGGTGGGGCTGATCGTTGCCGTGGTGCTGGGCTGGCTGATGTTTGCGGCGGGTAAACGGCTGGACGTGCGCGCCTTTTTCCGCATGACGAGCGTTCTGCTGATCCTCTTCGCCGCCGGGTTGGTGGCCTACGGCGTGCACGAACTCCAGGAGGCGGCGCTACTGCCTACGTTTGTTGAGCATGTGTGGGACGTGAATCACATCCTCGACGAGCGCGGCACGGTAGGGACGCTCCTTAAAGCGCTCTTCGGCTACAATGGCAACCCGTCACTGCTGGAGGTGATTGCCTATGGCGTCTATTTCATCGTCATCAGCATGATCGGCTGGCGGCAGGGCCGGGCGATGGTTCCGGCTGCCGAAACTGGTTCTTGAGATCTCAACGGAGCTGGGAAGGGTTCCCCGCTGACTATTCGTCGGCGGGGAACCCTTTTTCAATATCCGCCGAATGGCGGGGGTGGAAACAGGCCAAATCCATCTTGTGATTAGGCGGTCGCTGTGGTATAATGTGTCAAGATAGAAATGCGATAGTAGGAGGTGAAACATGAGAGGTAACACGCTACGACTTGGACGCCTGTTCGGCATTGAGCTCAAACTTGACTATTCCTGGTTCATCGTTTTCATCCTCATCGCCTGGTCCCTGGCTGGCCACTACTTCCCCATGACCCATTCCGGCTGGTCGGCTGGGGTCTACTGGGTGATGGGGGTGGTCACCGCCTTGCTGTTCTTCGGCTCGGTGGTGGCTCACGAGCTGGCTCACAGCCTTGTCTCCCAAGCTCACGGGGTGCCAGTGCGCGACATCACCCTCTTCATCTTCGGCGGCGTGGCGCAGATCAGCGAGGAGCCCAAGCGCGCACGCGACGAGTTCCTGATGGCTCTGGCCGGGCCAGCCACCAGCCTGGTCATCGCCGCGCTGTTCGGTCTGCTGTGGTTGGTCAGTCTGCCGATCAGCCCACAACTCCACGCCCTGGCCGGCTGGCTGGCCTGGATCAACGTTGGCCTGGCCCTGTTCAATCTCATCCCCGGCTTTCCGCTGGACGGTGGCCGAGTTTTCCGGGCCATCGTCTGGGCCGTCACCGGCAACCTGCGGCGGGCCACCCAGATCGCCACAGGGCTGGGCAGGGTGGTGGCGAACGGCTTCATCCTCTGGGGCATCTGGCAGATCTTCGGCGGCAACTGGGCCAACGGCCTGTGGATTGGCTTTATCGGCTGGTTCCTGCAGAACGCGGCCACGGCCAGCTATCGCCGCGTGGCCTTACAGGAGATGCTGGCCGGCCACACCGCCCGCGAGGTGATGATGACCAATTGCCCGCGTATCGCCCGTGGACTGACCTTGGACGTCCTGGTGGATCAGGTGATGCTGCCCAGCGGCCGACGCTGTTTCCCGGTCATGGAGGACGATCAGGTCTTTGGCCTGCTCACCCTGCATCGCATCAAGAAGGTGCCCCGAGAGCGCTGGGCGACCACCCGGGTGGAGGAGGTGATGATCCCCCTGGCCGAGCTGAAGACGGTGCGGCCCGATGACGAACTGACCGTCGTCTTCGAGCGGATGACGGCCGAGGACGTCAACCAGTTCCCGGTGATGGAGAACGGCCGGCTGCTGGGTATGGTGGCCCGAGATAACGTGCTGGCCTTCCTTCGTACCCGCAGTGAGCTGGGCCTCTGAGGTGAGGAGGTCGCCCGGCCGGTAACATTCCTG
>CAZGKH010000503.1:0-3408 GCA_964525665.1 uncultured Anaerolineae bacterium
CAGTCGAAGCCCTCGGCCGAACGACTGAAAGAGCAAAGCACCCTGAAGGGCGCACAGCTTCAGGGTGCTTTTAGCGCCCTTCACCCTCTCAGCCTGGGGGCTTCGGCGTGGTCTCAGCCGAACGGTTCAGCCCCAGGCAAACCCAGCAACGATTCAGCGACGCCCGAGCGGTAGACCTTTCAATTGAGAAGACAGCCAATAGTCGAGGAGTTAGGACATCATGCCTCGGCTTCAGCCTCAACCTTAGCTTTGCCTCTTTCCTCCTCCAGCTTGGCCACCATCTCGTCTTTTTTCTCGGCCATGGCCACCTTGCCCTCGGCGACGGCCTCCTCGATCCGCATCTTCTGCTCCTCCAAGAGAACCTGGCTCTTCTCCCGAAGCTCTTCGGCCAGCTCCTCGGCCTTGCTTCTGAGCTCAATGCCCTTGTCCCTAATTTGCGCCTGGGTCTCCTCACCGGATTGAGGGGCCATGAGCAAGCCCGTCGCGAACCCCACCAACCCGCCGATGATGAATCCGGCCACAAACCAGCCACTTCCACTGTCGTTAGCCATTGTCAATCCCTCCTATCTTGAGAATTTGGTTGCGCGCTCTACTTACTGCGCATATTCCGCCATTTAGTCAGCGTTTGTATCGTTTTCTTCACCCCAGATGCATAGCTGGCCGCCTTGATCACGGGCGAGACCACGGTGTCGCTCATAAAAGTGGCCGTTCCCCGCACAGTGTTTACCGTCTCGCTCACGTTGTTGACCGTCTCGTTGGTGGTGTCGAGGATCGGGGTTATCTTCTTCTCCAGGGTTTGGATCAACCACCACAGCATGCCGATGACCACTATCAAGAGCAGCAGCATCACGATGGACTCAAGGGCGAGGATGATAACAGAGATGTCTCGAATGATGGCCGTTGCATCTTTGTGGGTGAAGAGAAGATAGCACATCACGACCAACAGCACTATCACCACCACCAAGATACCGATAAGGGCTATCTGAAAGTTCCTCTTCTCAGACTCGTTCACGATGCTCTCTCCTTCATTGACGCCGGATTGTGCACCATTATATCACACGCCCATCAGATAGTCAAGACACGATCAAAACTATCACGGCTTTAACCACTTGGCCAGGAACAGCAGCCCCAAACACCCGATGGTTCCCTCCAGAATATGGATTTCGCCGATCATGAGGATGTCCAGCCCCACGAAATCTCCTACAAGCTCCCCGATGGCAAAGCCCAGCCAGCAGACCAGCAGATAGATCAGCAAGTCCCTGGCATCTCCGCCCTGCCACAGGTTGAAAAAGGCAGCGTAGGCGCTGGCGATGATTAGCGATAAGACCAAAGGAGGCGAGAAAAGTGTCTGCATTTTAACTGATTATCCCTCCACCAACTACGACCTCGCCCTGGTAGAAGACGACGCCCTGCCCCGGTGTGATGTCCCGCTGCGGCTGGGCGAAGGTCACTCGCGCCCGGCCATCTTCGAGCGGAATTAGGATAGCTTTGGCCTCGATGGCCTTGTAGCGGATCTTGGCCGTGATCTCCAGAGGCCCCTGAGGAATCTGTCCGGAGATGTAATTGACCTCTGTGGCCACCAGTTCCTGCTGCCCTAACTCCGACTTGGCGCCCACCACCAGCGCGTTGCGAGCCACGTCAATCTGCATGACGTAGAGGGCCTCCGGAGCAGCGATGCCCAGGCCCTCCCGCTGGCCGATGGTGTAGAAAGGCAACCCCTTGTGCTGGCCAATGGTACGCCCCGCCGTGTCTAGGATGGGGCCGGGTCGAATACTCTCTGGCGCGTGGGCCTGAAGAAAGCGGCGGTAATCGTTGTCCAAGATAAAACAGAGATCCTGGCTTTCCGCCTTTTCAGCTACGGGCAGACCCTGCTGATGAGCCATGGCCCGTACCTGCTGCTTGGTGTAATCGCCCAGTGGCAAGAGCAGATGCTGGAGCTCCCTCTGCCCCAGCATGTAGAGCACGTAGGACTGATCCTTCCGCTCGTCGCAGCCCTTGAGAAGTTGGTAGTAGCCATTCATCTGCCGCACTCTGGCATAGTGCCCCGTGGCCAGGTATTGGGCATCCATAGCCAAGGCCCGACGGAGCAGGAGATCGAACTTGATGCGGCGGTTGCAGGCCAGACAGGGGTTCGGGGTACGCCCACGAGCGTATTCGGCGATGAAGAGGTCAACGACTTCCCTCTTGAAATCCCGCTCGTAGTTGATCAGGTAGAAAGGGATGTCCAGGGCGTAGCAAACGCGGCGGGCGTCTTCAATGGCTTCGGGGGAGCAACAGCGGTTGGTTGATCCGCCCTGGCCCTCCTCGGCCCAGAGGCGCATCATGACGCCGATCACATCGTAGCCCTGCTCCACCAGAAGAGCCGCCGCGGTGGAGCTATCCACGCCGCCGCTCATGGCTACTGCGACCCGGCTGTCTTCACCTGAACGCATCGCCTATCATCTCTAAAACCCTGTTGTCGAGTCATGTTCTCAAAACCGAAAACTCCCCGATGGGGCTTGTTCGAACCAAGGGGGAGATGCCCACAAAGAGAAGAAGCGATCTGTTATTCAGGCGACTCAGATGACTCATTATGATCGCCTACCCTTCCGCTTCGCCTTAGCCAACTCCAGAAATTTCTCGTAGTCAATCCCGGCTAGTTTCAATATACTATCGAACGTACCTTTTGGAATTTGCCTTTTCCCCAGTATCACAGATGTGACTTTATGTTCACATGTAGGAAGATGCTTGTGCCAAGTCTGATGACTACCTCTTTTGGATTTTCTCTTGGGCTCAAATCCATCACGTACCAAGGCAGCGATTACTTGGTCACTCTAAAACAGCTTCCGTCGGCTCACGCATAAGCTCCCTGAAGAGATTGAACATATGGTCGGACCCAGCTACCCACTGGGAACTGTGTACGTCTGACCTCGAGTGCAGCGGGCTCGTAGGAGTGCACCTGGATTTCTTTGTCTCTTAATACCTCGCGAGCCGTCCCTAAATCCTCCAAAGTATCCAAATAGACCTCGACCGCGTCGGCCAAATTATCATAAGCCTCTATTTCATTATCTCCAAAGCTGGCCACGCCCAATTCAAGATACTTTGAAACATAGAATGGCCCTTCCTGTTCGATCAGAAAAGTCAAAACGATATATTCGGCCTTCTCTCTCTTCATCAGAAACTCCTCCTGCCCCCAAGGGTACTCCACAATTCGCGAACAACTCACCTTAGACAAGAGCGGAAGATGGGATTCGAACCCACGGCTCTCTCCTTGGCAAGGAGATGTTCTACCGCTGAGCCACTTCCGCTCGATTTGGCTGGTTGCAGAAACTAGCCGATGTATTGGTGGGGAAGGAGAGATTTGAACTCTCACGGGCTAGGCCCACGTGATCCTAAATCACGCTCGTCTGCCAATTCCGACACTTCCCC
>CAZGKH010000504.1:0-3404 GCA_964525665.1 uncultured Anaerolineae bacterium
CCGTCGCTCCCCATCGCCTTGCCACAGGGCCGAGGGCAACTTTACTGCCTACCAATACCATTGGCATGACTATTGACGTAATCGTCGGCGTGAGGATGGGGTTGTTAGCACCTATGGATTCTTCGAGAATCCCTTCGGCCATGTCGGAGAATGGCATTAAATCCTCGACGACTTGTCCCACTTCAACCGCGGATTCAACTTGCTCTTTGAGGGGCTCAGATAGCTCCAATTTCTCAGTATCCGAAAGTACAGTCTGACCGGTTTCGTCCATCAAGCGAACGGCCTCATCCAGTTCAGGCGCGAACTTCGCGGCATCCTCCAGGTTGCCAATTTCTTTAGCACCCGAAAGTACAGTCTGAATAGTGTTGTTCAGCAAGTCAATGACCTCTGCCAGTTTAGTCACGAACTCCGTGGCAGCCTCCAGGTCGCCAGTTTCGATGGCCTCACATGCTGTGCTGACCAGCAAGAGGCATATCAATAGGCTCCCCCTAAACAAGCGTTTCATCTCCCTACCGAGAGTGTTGCAGAATTATCATTTTCTGTATTCGCAAGCAACTTCCTTGATGCCAGCATCAGGAAAGTTAAGCGAAAGCCCAAGAAACTTGAACCTTGTGACGAAATAATTGAATTCTGCAACACTCTCCTACCTCCCTTGTGTAAGAACAGTTGTAACTACTCATCCCCCTGCAGTAGAGCGGGTTCCCATGCCCGCGATTTCGGCCTGCGATATCTCCGAAATATAGAATGGTTGCGACTACCACAAGGTGCTGGAGCATCTAACCACAGTTTTTCAAGAGAACTGGTCAAGTTAAGGAGCCACTGCGCCGGAGCAAGGCTTCCACTCGATCCAGCAGTTCCCTCGCTGTAACTGGTTTACTCAAGAAATCTATGGCTCCAGCGTCGAAACCATCTAGCCGCTCTTGGACACGATTGCAAGAATACCTCAAGCGCTTCAAGACCTCCTGACTTTTGGGATCAGCAAGACTTCCCACGCGGGTGAGCATGAGCACTGGTATGGCAATGGTGTCCAGGTTGCCTTTCAGACGGCGGCAGGCTTCGTATCCGTCTATTTTAGGCACGATGCGGCGTTAATCCCTTGGCGTCAACATCCCGTCGGCCATATTCGAGCATGGCCGGAGTGATGTCTAATCCGACAATGCGGCTCTCCACTTTTGTCCTGGCCACCAGCGCCAAAGGGATTCGCGCTGTTCCCGTTGCCACGTCGAGGACGAGATCGTCGTCACGAACAGAGATCGCCTCGATAAGCCAATCAACAAACTCACGGTAGCTAAAGCCCCAAACCTTGCGGAGCTCTTGATCTACCACCTCTTCATACTGGGGCGCCATCGCGGTGAAGGCTTCGATGACGACGTCATGATCGTCCATTGTCCTCCTCATCAATCTATCCTGGAAAAACGTAGCTATTGACATACAGGCCATAGCTATCAACCAGGTCTTGCTCCTTGGTTTGCCCAGACCTCCGAGGTCTTAGAGCGTAAAGTAAAACGTCGCGCCCTGCTCTACCGCCCCTTCGGCCCACACCCGACCGCCGTGGCGGTGAATGATGCGCTGTACCGTCGCCAAGCCAATGCCAGTGCCTTCGAACTCCGTCATGGCATGCAAAGAGCGCCAGCACAGCCGATATGGCCGCTGCTATGAACAAAGGTAACACGTAAGGATTGTACTGCCAGTGCATCATTCTCCCAAACCGCTCCATCTGTCAGCCCAGAGCAGGGATCTCACCCGGGTCACCAAATCTTCGGCTTTAACCGGCTTGAATACATAGTCGTCGGTCCCACTCTCGAACCCGTCCTTTTGTGCCCTGCCCCCTGTCCTGGCGGTAAGCATAAGCACCGGTACGGTGGCGGTATCCGGGTCGTTTCGCAGGCGGCGACAAACCTCGTATCCGTCAATACTGGGCATCATAACATCCAGGATGACGAGGGCTGGCTTTTCTTCCTGCACCTTGTGTAATGCATCCCAGCCACCACACGCAGTGAGCGTCTTGAACCCCTCTCTACGTAAAACAATTTCGATGAGCTGCGCCGCGTCGGGGTCGTCCTCAACGATCAGAATGTACCCTTCAGGACTCATTGCTTTCCCCACCATTTTTATCGCTGATTGATTCGGTTGCCTTCACAGGCAAAGTGAAGCAGAATGTTGCTCCCTGGCCCAGTCTGCTCTCCACCCAGATGCGACCACCGTGAGCTGCGACCGCCAGCTTGCAAAAGGCCAGCCCCAGCCCCCGCCCTTTGGAGTCGGCAGCAGTCTCCAGGCGGAGGAAGCGATCGAAGATATGATCGCAATGCTCCGGTGGGATGCCGGGGCCGTCGTCGGAGACCGTGAACAACACACTATCACCTGCCTGCTCGACTCTGAGTTCGATATGCCCCTCTGTTGGTGTGAACTTGATGGCATTGTCCAACAAGTTGTTCAACACGCGGAAGAGCAGCTCGCGGTCGGCTGGCACGTCAGGTACACCTGGGGCAGCCTGTACCTCGAGGCTCTGCTTTCGGCTCAACGCCGAGGGCTGCATCTGCTCTGCTATCTCCTCCACCAACTTTCGCGGGTTGACAGGCGCCTTGGTCAACTCGACCTCGGCTGCCTCCAAGTGTCGCAGATCAAGCACCGAATCAACCAGGCGGAAGAGTCTCTCACAGCCACGGGTGGCGACGCGCAGTAGTTGCGGCATCGGCAGCGTCTCGTCCCCCCCCATGATGGCCTCACGCATCAGTCTCAGGCTGCTCACGATGTTGCTCAGCGGATTGCGCAGGTCGTGGACGATCATATCGGTCAGGTCCGCGCGCATCTGCTCCACTACTACGCGCTCGGTGATGTCCTGCACGACGACCACTGTGGAACCGATTGCCGTCCCCTTCCCCCAATCCTTCGACGGTTGGACCCGTACGAGGACGTGACGTTTCAAGATCTCGTCATAGGCTTCGCATTGGGCGGGCTGACCCCGGATCGCCTCCTCCCACGCTTGTTTCCAGAAGGAGTTGAGATAGCAGGAAAAACCCGCGCAGGCAGGGTGGAGAAGCTCGTGGAACTCCCGGCCCTTCACACTCACAACCTGCTCCAGGTTCCAGGTCTCCACCGTCCGGTTGGCCCGCATGATGCGCCCGCGATCGTCTACCAGGCAAATAAGCTCGGGGAGCGAATCGGCCGTGGACTCCCACTCCTGCTTGGCCTGCTCGATCTGCTTCGCGAGCTCTTTGAGCGCCTCCTCCGCCCGCTTACGCTCGGTGTCCACCGCTTGCAATTCGGCAATCCTGGCCCTGGCGTGGCGGAGCAAATGGGGAGCGATCTCGCTCATCACGGTTATCATCCTCACTGCTCTCCTGGTGGGCTTTATCGTCCTCGTCAACATTCCAGGTGGACCGCTGCAATCCCTTCAAAGCGCG
>CAZGKH010000505.1:0-3398 GCA_964525665.1 uncultured Anaerolineae bacterium
CGTTGGGCCGATGGTGATCGTTCACCTGCTGTTCGACTGCCGCGACGCCATGGGGGCTAACACGGTAAACACCGCCTGCGAGGCCCTGGCCCCAGAGGTGGAAAACATCACCGGCGGACGAGTAGTGCTCCGCATTCTCTCCAACCTCGCCGACCGACGACTGGCGCGGGCCAGATGCTCCATTCCGGCTGAAGTGCTAGCCTTCGAGTCGTTCACCGGTCAGACAGTGACGAAGCGTATCGTCGAGGCCTACGCTCTGGCCGCCAACGACCCCTATCGAGCCGCCACCCACAACAAGGGCATCATGAACGGCATTGACGCCGTGGCTGTGGCTACCGGCCAGGACTGGCGTGCTTTGGAGGCCGGAGCCCACGCCTACGCTGCCCGCAACGGGCGCTACACCTCGCTCTCGCGCTGGAGCGTGGACGCCGACGGGAACCTGGCAGGTACGCTGGAAATGCCCCTGGCGGTGGGCATCGTTGGCGGGGCCAGTCGCGTGCATCCCACGGCCAAAGTAGCGCTGAAGATCCTGGGCATGAAGACCGCGCGGGAACTGGCCGAGGTCATGGCCGCGGTGGGACTGGCTCAAAACCTGGCTGCCCTGCGGGCTTTGGCCACCGAGGGAATACAGCGGGGCCACATGCAATTACACGCTCGTCAGGTGGCCATCGCCGCCGGAGCCACAGGCGATTTAGTAGAAATAGTCGCTGGGCGTCTGGTGTCAGAAGGAAGGATCCGCTACGACCGAGCAAAAGAGTTGGTGCAAGAGCTAGGATCTTCCCCGAAGGGGCTTTGACTTTTAGATCGCCGAATAGAATTCGACGTCTGAAACTGAAGTAAGCGTTCAGGTGTCATTGCGAGGCACGGTTTTTTGTGCCGAAGCAATCCCCCATCGCCGATTCGGAGATCGCTTCGCAGCGATTGCTCCCAACGACGATGGGGATTGCTTCGCAAAAACCGTTCGCAATGACACTGGGCTGAACGGTTACAAACTGAGAAGGCCCCTCAGGGCCTAGCCTAAGCGCCTGAGGGCGCTTCTCAACTTCAGACGGGGATTTCCAATCCTCGACATTGGAGGCTTAGTATTTGACCGCAGATTCCCTTTTGCTTAGGCCGGACCGTGAGGTCGGCATCGTCGGCTATGGGGCTTACGTGCCCCGCTACAGGCTGCCCGCTTCTGAGGTGTCCAGGGTTTGGAAGGAGGGGCAGGAGACCCCACCTATCCAGGAGAAAGCTGTGCCCGGCCTCGACGAGGATGTTGTTACCATGTCCATCGAGGCGGCCCGTAATGCGCTGAAGAGAGCGGATTCTATAGAGCCTGGGCTGATCCGCGCCGTCTGGGTGGGCAGCGAGTCCCATCCCTACGCCGTCAAGCCCACTTCGACCATCGTGGCCGAGGCCATTGGAGCCGCACCCCATACCCAGGCCGCGGACTGGGAGTTCGCCTGCAAGGCCGGCACCGAGGCCCTCCAGGCAGCCATCGGCTTTGTCGGCTCTGGCATGGCGCGCTACGCCCTCTGCATCGGCGCGGACTCCTCCCAGGGGCAGCCGGGCGACGCCCTGGAGTACACCACAGGGGCAGGAGGGGCAGCCTACATCATCGGCCCCAAGGAGCAAAGCCTGGCCTACATAGAAGCGTCCTATTCTTATGTCACCGACACGCCGGATTTCTTCCGCCGGCCAGGCCAGCCCTACCCTCAGCACGGGCACCGATTCACTGGCGAGCCCGCCTATTTCAAACATGTTCTAACTGCGGGACGGCACCTGATGAAGGAACTGGGCTACGAGGCAGGAGATTTCGCCCACGCCGTTTTCCACCAACCCAATGCCAAGTTCCCCCTCAAAGCAGGCAAGACGCTAGGTTTCAGCATTGAGCAGATCAAAGCGGGTCTCTTGGTGCCCGTTACAGGCAACACTTATGCAGGCTCTTCCCTGCTGGGTCTGACGAGCGTTCTCGACCAAGCCGCTCCAGGTGATAGGGTACTGCTGGTCTCCTTCGGCTCTGGAGCTGGCAGCGATGCCTTCTCCCTGGTCGTCACTGACCTCATCGAGGAGAGGAGGAAGAAGGCCCCCCTCACCCAGGACTACATCGCCCGTAAGAAGACCATTGATTATGCCGTTTACACCAGATTCAAGAAGAAGCTGGTGATGCACTAGACAGCTTCACAGCTCCTGGCGGACCCTAGTCCGCCAGGAAGCCGCCGGACTAGGGTCCGGCACGAGCAGAATCCGGACTAGGGCCCGGCACGAGCAGAATCCGGACTAGGGCCCGGCGCGAGCAGAATAGAGATGCAATTTGCAAGAAGGAAGAAGGGAGGAAGGTAACGTGAGAGATGTGAGCATTGTTGGTATCGGCCAGACCAAAGTGGGGGAACACTGGGAGAAATCGCTGCGCGATTTGGCTGTTGAGTCCCTGTGGGCGGCCATGGCTGATGCAGGGATTGAGGAGGTTGATGCCCTCTATGTGGGCAACATGCTGGGGGGACAGTTCGTGGGTCAGGAGCACCTGGGTACGCTGGTCGTTGACTTCGCAGGGTTGCGTGGCGCTGAGGCTTTCAGAGTTGAGGCCGCTTGCTGCTCCGGGGCAGCAGCGTTGCGTCAGGGCTATCTCGCCGTAGCCAGTGGCCTCCACGATATCGTCGTGGTCACCGGCGTGGAGAAGATGACCGACGCCCTGGGCTGTGCCACCGCCGCGGGTCTAGCCACAGCCGCCGATGGAGACTACGAGGCCAGCCAGGGCCTCTCGCTGATGGCCGTTCACGCCCTGCTGATGCGGCGCTACATGCACGAGCACGGGGCCGTTAATGCCGACTTCGCCGGGTTTGCCGTCAACGCCCATAGGAACGCAGTGGGCAATCCCTATGCCATGTTCCGGCGACCCATCTCCTCGGACGCCTTCGAAAGGGCTCGCAAGGTGGCCGATCCCATTAACCTACTGGATTCCGCGCCCGTGGCCGACGGCGCAGCCACGCTGGTGCTCTGCCCAAAGGAGCGGGCGGGGGAATTCAACGAACAGCCTGTCCGAGTCGCCGCCTCAGCAGTGGGCACCGACTCCATCGCCCTGCACGACCGGCGCGATCCTCTCTTCTTGGAATCCGCCTACCTGTCGGCACAGAGGGCCTATCAGCAAGCCGAGGTCAGCCCCGACGACATTGACGTCTTCGAATTGCACGACGCTTTTACCATCATGAGCGCCCTCTCCTTGGAAGCCTGTGGTTTTGCCGAGCGAGGAGAGGGCTACAAAATGGGCCAGAACGGCAACATCACCATTGAAGGCCCTACTCCCATTTGCACCATGGGGGGCTTAAAGGCGCGGGGCAATCCAGTGGGGGCCACCGGCGTCTATCAAGTGGTGGAGGTGGTTGAGCAATTGCGCGGCGAGGCGGGACCCAATCAGG
>CAZGKH010000506.1:0-3392 GCA_964525665.1 uncultured Anaerolineae bacterium
ATCTTCATTGAAGGATCTTTGGTAAGTTATGGAAGCGGATTCGTTGGAACGAGGCTGGAAACGCAATCTGTACGTCATAGCGGCGGCGGAGTTGGTGGCTATCGCTGGCTTCACTGTGGTCATCCCCTTCCTGCCCTATTACGTGCAGGAGTTGGGAGTGACTGACCCAGCACAGGTGGCCCTCTGGTCGGGCCTTGTGTTCACGGGACATGGTGTGACCATGGCTATCCTTGCCCCTATCTGGGGTTCTCTGGCTGACCGCTATGGACGCAAACTAATGGTACAGCGAGCGATGTTCGGTGGAGCAGTAATACTCGGCGCCATGGGATTTGCGCGCAACGTGCAGCAATTGGCGATCTTGCGGACCATACAGGGGGGACTTACCGGCACCATACCGGCGGCAACCACATTGATAGCCAGCTCAGTGCCGCGACAGAAGTCTGGCTATGCATTGGGACTGTTGCAGATGACAATCTATGTGGGAGCCTCGGCAGGGCCATTGTTGGGCGGTTTGGTAGCAGATACCCTCGGCTATCGGGCCGCCTTCTGGGTGACGGCCATATTGCTCTTCACAGCCGGGGTGAGCGTGTTCTTCCTCGTCGAGGAGCAAGCTAAACCCTCCCGGCAGAAAAAAGATTCGCCAACTGAGGGCTTCTGGCAGGGGTTGGCTTTGGTGCTGCGATCGCGGGCGCTGCGGATCATGTTCGGCACTCGACTAATGACACGTTTGGGATTAGGGATCATGAGCCCGATGTTGCCGCTTTTCGTGCAATCCTTGATGCTGGATGGAGAACGGGTGGCTTCCACCACAGGGCTGATCTCGGGCGTAGGGGCGGCCACCAGCGCCCTGGGGGCGGTGGCTCTGGGGCGAGTTGGTGATCGTATTGGACATCAACGTGTGCTGGTTGCTTGCGCACTAGGAGCAGCAGCACTGCATGTCCCTCAGTTCTTTGTTAGTACGTCTACTCAGTTGTTGATCCTGCGAGCTGCAGCGGGAGTAGCGCTGGGAGGCATCGTGGCCTCCGTCAGCACGACCCTAGCTAACTTGGCGCCACAAGGGCGGCAAGGGATAGTGTACGGCGTGGACACCAGCGCGACATCCGTAGCTAGAGCGATAGCTCCGATGGCTGGTGCGGCTATCGCCGCGGGGTTGGGCCTGCGCTTCATTTTCCTCTGCGCGGCAGGTATCTTTGCTTCGGTTGCTCTGGGGGTGGGTGGACTGTTGGTCAGAACGCAGGAACCAAAGCAATGACGGGATACTACTATGTCACCTGATGACAAAGCCATCTCCCTCGGCCACCCCAGCTACGTCTGGCGCTTTGGGCAGGACCGCAGATTGGCCCTGATCCGCAGGTACGCGCCACTGAAGAGCAAGCGCATCCTGGACGTGGGCTGCGGCCTGGGGACGTACGTGAAAAAGATGCGGGATTTCAGCCAGGAGGTCTACGGCGTGGACGTGGACCCGGAAAAGGTAGCGGAGGCAAGCCAGACACTGCCCAACATCCAACTCGCTCCGGCAGAGAAGCTGCCCTTCTCCGACGGCTTCTTCGATATGGTGCTCCTGCACGAAGTCATCGAGCACGTTGAGGATGACCGCCAGGCCGTCCGCGAGGCCCATCGGGTGATCAAAGATGGAGGACGCATAATCATCTTCGCTCCCAACCGTCTCTACCCTCTGGAGACCCACGGCATCTTCTGGCGAGGGAAGTACCGCTTTGGCAACATCCCGCTGGTCAACTACCTGCCAGATTTCCTGCGGCAGCGCCTCTGCCCCCACGTGCGGACTTACACCAGAGGCGATATTCGACGACTGTTTGAGGGTCTGGACATTGAGGTCATCGTTCACACTCAAATCTACCCCGGCTACGATAAGATCGCGGCCAGTCGTCCGAGGCTGGGGAGCTTTTTGCGCCGGGTCACCTATGCCCTGGAAAGGACGCCGCTGCGGGCATTTGGGCTGTCGCATTTTGTGGTGGTGGAGAGAACAGCGGATCGGCAGGATTATCGGATCAAGTGACTTGGACTGAGAAAGAGTCCGCAAATCCCAATCTAGACCAAGCGAGAATCAAAATTCTCCGTTGGGCAAAGGTCTCTGACCGAGCCCAATGACCTACCGGCTGCGGTCGGAGACCTTGCCGAACTTTCTAGACTACGCCGCACTTTCTAGACTACGATGGGAGAATCCGTAAATCCCGCCAATCCGTGTTCTACCTGGGCACTAGCTCCACTACCGTCGCGCCTTCGCCACCCTCGTACCGGTCGCCTGGCCGGTGAGAGACCACCAGGGGGTGGTTTGCTACAAACTCCCGCACGGCGCGACGGAGCGCGCCCGTCCCCTTACCGTGAACGATGCGCACCTGGGGCAGACCGGCTAGATATGCATCGTTCAGGTATTTTTCCACACGAGGCAACGCATCCTCAATCGTTTGTCCCCGCAGGTTCAGTTCCAGACCGGGCGAGGAGACCCTGGGAACGCTCACCGCCCGCTCCCCGACCTCGGGCTTCGCGGCCTTGTGTCGTAACTCTAAATCCCCCACCTCAGCCCGGATGCGAAAAGAGCCTACTTGCACCTCGGCCTCATCCCCTGCGAGCTCTGTGATCTCGCCAGTGGCCTGCAGGCTCTCCACCCACACCGTGTCGCCCAGGCTTAGCGGCCTCTGGGGCGCAAAGCGCGGCTGAACGACAGGCTCGACGGGCTGGGGCTCCAGCGATGTCAGGCTTTCCTCGGCTTGGGCCGCCCACTCCTGAGTGACGGTGGTCATCCCCAGCCCAGTCCTGATCCTTCTCAGCTCGGCTCGTACCTCCTCAAGGTTCTGCTTCGCCTCCTCACGAGCGGCACTCAGTATCTCACGCCTCGTTCTCTCGATATCGGCCAACTCCTGACGCAGCTCTCTTTCCAGATCCTCTGCCCGCTGCCGAGCCGCCTCCGCTGCCTCCTGAGAAGCCAAAGCTTCCTGGTGAGCCTGCTTGATCTCGGCCAGCAACCCCTCCGTTTCCAGGCTCTCAGGCGAGACCAGACTCTCAGCTTGGCTCACGATCTCTGGGGAGAGACCCAGCCGCCGGGCGATGGCGAAGGCGTTGCTGCGGCCAGGCAAGCCAATGCTCAGCTCGTAGGTGGGGGAGAGGGTCTCCAGGTCGAACTCCACACAGGCGTTTTCCACCCCCGGCGTGGTGTGGGCGTAGAACTTCAATTCTGGATAGTGAGTGGAGATGAAGGACGTGATCCTCCGTCGCAGGAAGTGAGAAAGCAAGGCTCTCGCGATGGCCGAACCCTCCCCTGGGTCAGTGCCAGCTCCCAGATCGTCCAGCAGAACCAGGGAGCGCTCTCCGGCTTGATCCAGGATGCTGATGACATTGGTGATGTGGGCGGAGAAGGTGGAGAGGCTTTGCTC
>CAZGKH010000507.1:0-3379 GCA_964525665.1 uncultured Anaerolineae bacterium
CCGGATCAGAGGAAACGCCAGCAGACGCAGGTGCCCGCGCCCGCGTCGGGCCCGTCCCGCGGGGGCCGGGACATCTCCTGGGCCATGCCGGTCAGCTTGCGCTGCCGCTTCTCCACCTGTGCTGCGCGCATATCCGGCTCCTCGGTGATGCCCCCTCTCTCATCGTGCTCGTTGCCGGCCGCGACGTAGACCGCCTTGGGATGGCCAGGCGCCGCTCGCGGCGAAACGCCTGAATCGGTGATCCGATAGCGCAAGTAATCCCCGTCCAACGCATCCAGATCCGCCTCGCTCAACAGCTCCCCTCGATCAATCTCCACTTCATCAAAATCGAAGGCATCGAGTTCCAGGGTGCGGACCGCCACTGCCAGGTGGTGATCGCTGAGCACCAGGGCCGGCGTCTGGTACTTCTCCGCCAGGTTGAAAGCCCGCCAGCCAGCCACGAAGCACTCCTCGTGCGTGCCCGGCGACAGGAGGAAACGAGGGAACTCCCCTTGCGAAGCGTAGAGCATGAAGAGCATGTCCCCTTGCTCGTGGCGGGTGGGCAGGCCGGTGGACGGCCCCGGCCGTTGGGCATTGTAAATGACCACCGGCGTCTCCGTCATGCCTGCCAGCCCCAGCGCCTCCACCATCAACGCGAAGCCGCCCCCTGAGGTCGGCACCAGGGCCCGCGCCCCCATGTGGGCAGCGCCGATGGCCATGTTGATGGCCGCGATCTCGTCCTCGGTGTGCTTGATGGCTACGCCGTAGCGAGCCGAATGGGTCGCCATCCAGTGCAGAACCGGCGAGCCTGGCGTCATGGGGTAGCCCGACACGAAGCGACACCCCCCCGCCAGCGCGCCCAGGGAGAACGCCTGCGTGCCGTTGAGTACCATGCGCGGCGGAGCATCCGATATCCTCTCCATCTTGAAGGGAAAATCGGCGGCGTACTTTCGCCCCTCTTGGTAGCCAGCCTCAATGGCCGCCAGGTTGCCATCCACCACTGCCTGCCCCTTGCGGGCGAAGTTCTGGCGGATGACGCTCTCCATAGGTTCAAGGTCAAGGCTAGTCAACCCCGCCGTGACGCCTAGAGACACAGTGTTGCGGGCCAGCACCGTGCCGGCCTTTTCCTTGGCCATATCGCTCAGGGGAATCGGCAGGAACGAGAAGTCTGCTGAATCCCCCCCCGTCCGTTGCACCACGTTGGAATCATAGACGATGGCGCCTCCCTCGACAATTTTGTCCTGATGGCGCGCGATCGTCTCCTCGGTCAGGGCCAGCAGCAGATGAACCGGCTCGGCGTGGGAATGAAGTGGCTGGTCGCTCACGCGGACGGGGTAGAAGTTATGCCCGCCCCGGATACGCGCGGAGGAGGCGGGCAGGCCAAAGACGTACAGGCCGCCTCGCGTCAGGGCCTTACAAAAACCAGTGCCAGTTGATTCTACCCCATGGCCTGCTTCCCCACCGATCCTGATGGTCATGTTGTTGATTGTCATTTGGCCTCCTCAATGATATTTCATTATCGCTCACGCCGCCAGAAGCAGATCATGTCCTGCTCACGTAGCGCAACTTGAACCAGAATCCAACCTTGCTCCCCTTGCGCGTTGAGTATCTCGACCATAGCCGACAGGTACGGGTTAGGCGCCTCGTCGAAGAAACACGCGCCCTGGGAATCGCAATACAACACTGGCGGTTCAGCTTCCGCCGCCAGGTCTGGAATAGTGTCCAGAATCTCATCTGCCGTATGAACTGTAACGGCGTACTCGTACTGTTGCCCCATGTTATGCTCCTTTCTCGCCGGGCGAAGGTCACTCTCGCTGAGCGAAGATCACTCTCTCTCGCTGGGCGAAGGCACTGTCCTGTACGGCCAGTACAGGGTCTCTGACCGAGACCCCTCCGCCTTCGGTCAGAAACCTCGGCGAGCAAGAGTATCAGCGCCTGAGGGCGCTTCTCAGCTTCAGACGGGGATTTCAATCCTCTCGCTGGGCGAAGGTCACTCTCTCGCTGGGCGAAGGCACTGTCCTGTACGGCCAGTACAGGGTCTCCGACCGAGCCCCCTCCGCCTTCGGTCAGAGACCTCGGCGAGCAAGAGATCGGTTTCTTACACAAAGAGACGGGGAGTTCAGTCCTCGGACCGATAGCCGGCCACCGGCAGCTTCACCGTGAACGTGCTGCCTCTCCCCTCTTCACTCTCCACCACAATGCTCCCCCCATTGGCCTCCACCAGGTTTCTGGAGGTCGCCAGTCCCAGTCCGATACCCCGCATCTTAGTGCTGAAGAGCGGCTCAAAGAGCTTGGCCACGTTCTCTTGAGAAATGCCACAGCCAGTATCGGTTACGGAGAGAGCCACTTCCCCTTCTTGTGCCTGAGCGCTGATGGTCAGCGCGCCTCCTTCCGACATGGCCTGGTAGGCGTTAACGACCAAATTGATCATGACCTGCCTCATGTGCTCAGGGTCTGCATACACGGGAGGCAGGTTGTGAGCAATCTCGGTGGTCACTTCCACGTCCTCCGGCGGAGGATTCTTTTCCAGCACCTGAGCAACCAAATTGAAGACTGCCAGCCTCTCCCTCTCAGGGAATCTGGTACGCGAGAAGTCCAGGAGATCTGCGATGATCTGCCCCGCACCACGGACCTCATCGTTGATGATCCCCAGGTATTCGTTGGTGGTCTCGTCAGCGTCGGGGTGGGTCATCTGTAGGTAGTACACGGCGTTGGAGATCACCCCCAGCGGATTGCGCAGCTCGTGGGCCACCCCGCCGGCCAACCGCCCCAGCACGGCCATACGCTCCTGCTGGATCAGTTGCTCCTGGGCATCTCGGAGCTTTTGCGTGCGTTCCTCCACCATCTCCTGCAACCGCTCCGAGTACTCCCTCAGCGCCCGCTCTGCCTGCTTGCGGTCGGTGATGTCCAATGCCGTAAACGTAACCCCTGCCGAAAAGTCATCAGGGTCGAGAGCCGTTGAGCTCAACAACACATCAATTATCGTTCCATCCTTGTGCTGCCAGCGTGTTTCCACGGCCCCGGTTCCCCACTCGCGCACCTGCGCATATTTCTCCCGGCCGACATACTCATATTCTTCAGCGCTCGGATAGACGATTCGGGCGTTCTTTCCCAGCAGCTCTTCACGGGAACGGCCGACCATTTCGCATATCCGATCATTGACCCGCAAGAGTACTCGGTCGGACACAAGCCCTATGCCTATCGGCGCGGCCCGGAAAATACTTTTCAACGTGGCTTCGCTCTCCCGCAGCGCCTCCTCCACCTGCTTGCGCTCGGTGATATCCCGGGCAATGCCCTGCACCCCAATGGGCTGCCCCCCCTTCTGCAGAAGGCGAGTGCTGACCTCCACCCAGACGGGCTCACCCTGCTTGCTGTACGTCAGCAGCTCATACGGCCCAGT
>CAZGKH010000508.1:0-3349 GCA_964525665.1 uncultured Anaerolineae bacterium
CGTAGTCCCACACGTTGTGCAGCCGCCACTCGTTCACGTAGTCGGTCTGCAGCCGCGCCAGGCTCTTCTCCAATTGGCGGCGGGCCCCGTCACGGGTGGTGTCCCATGTTTTAGTGGCGATCCACATCTCCGACCGCCGGTGCTTGACTACCTTGCCCAGGCGAGTCTCCGCCTGCCCATTGGAGTAGATCCAGGCGGTATCGAAGTAGCGAATGCCCCGGTCAATAGCAGTATTGACGATGGCGATGGCCTCGTCTTCGGTGCAATTGTGCTCATCCACAATCCGTTGCCCGCCAAAGCTCAAGATGGGGAACGATTCCCCAGTTTTGCCGAAAGGTCTGGTCTCCATAGTAGCCCCCTATCCAATCTATTACCAGTACCAGGTTATCCTCCAAGTCGTTCAATGAATCAACGAACAGCGCGGTCTCTGGATCCCAGGGTTCATACATCACCTGTAAGCGTTCGACCGCTTCCCAGCCTACGGGTGTCCAGTTGGGCACATATTGCTGTCGCCCTTTCATCCGCTCTCGCCAAACCGATTGTTCGGAGCAGTAGCAGTAGATGGGACGGAAGTTTGCCTTATTCCGGCGAGCGATGTCGCGAGCGGTCAATCGAAACCCTTCCATTGGGAAAACGGCATCCAATACGACGCTCACCCCCAAGCTTAACTGCTCATTGGCAAGGTCCAGCATCAGGTGATACCCGTCGGGGGTTTTCCTGTCGGCAAGACCGCTAATTCTGAGCGCTGACTGAATACGATCCTTGGCGAAGAGTGGAATGTGCAAAGTGCGGGCAACTTTGCGTGCCAAGGCTGTCTTGCCGGTCCCAGGCAGTCCAGAGAAGAGGACCAAAGCAGTACTATTCATTGAGTTCCTTCAGGGCAGCCAGCCATTCGGGATGGTGCTCAGGAATGAGGTCTAGTGTTGTCCGTTGGAATATGAACTGGTACGTGTCTAGCGTTTGTTCGTGCACCTCCGGCCGATCTGCACAGCAGTCTTCGACAACAGCGGTCAGAAAGCCATTTTGAGTAGCCGATGCCGTGGTCAAGAGTACACAGACGGAAGTGACCAACCCAGCCGTCAACACGAACCGCTTTCCTTTTTGCTGCAGATACCGCAGCAGCTCCGGTTTGTGGAAGCCATCAAACGTCTGCTTGATTATGACCATTTCGCCGGGCTTATTGAGCGCAAAAGGCAGCGTCTCTACTCCTGCCGTCCCCTGAACGCAGGGAATGTGCCCCCGCAATCTATAAACCGGCATCCAATCGGACATGTCTGGCTTGAAGATGGCGCGAAGATGGACAACTTCTATGCCCTCGGTCCGGCACAAATTCAAGAGCCGGGCAACGTTGGTCGGAAAATCGGGGAAACTCTCCGCCGTTCGCTCCGGCCAGAAATCTCGCTGGACATCAATAAGAAGCAGAACAAACTGCCCCCAGTCGCGCTGTACCTTCGTCATCAGGCTGACCCCGCTTTCAGTGACGCATCAGGCCAGGATGCCTGCGATCTCGCTGGCCCGGGCAGCGATCTCGTTCGCTGCCTCGCGCCTGAACTCTGTACCCACTTCCCAGGCCCCGATCGTTGTACCCTCGGCTTCCCCCAGTGCCGCGTAGATCAGGCGCAGGAGGCGCTGGGCCTCGTTTGGGGAGTGGCCGATGGTTTCCAATGTCTTGTCAATCTGGACTACGTGCTGTCGCAAGTGCGAGTCGAAACGATGCATACGGAAGCGCAGGCTCATTTCATGGCCTTCCCAGTACGTCGAGGGTGCAGCCAATTCGACCTCGTTGATGTCGGCAAACTCCCGCAGCACCCGTTCATGGAGCGCTTCGTGGTATGACTGGATGCCCACCAACGGCCCGCCCAATATGGCCTCAATGGAGGCCCAATCCTCCCCGATGATGGCCTCCCATGCCTCCTCGGGTATCTTCGCCGGTTGTCCATCGCCGCTGCGATGGCGATCTAGCGCGTACTTCACCACCACGAAGAAGCCTATCTCGGCTCCGACTATGTGCGCTACGACCTGCCGCAGCGACCACTCTCCTTCGGCTGGCGGTCGGTCTGCCTCGTCGCCCCCTATGCCAAGCAACGCCGCTTGCAAGTCGCGATATCCTGAGTGATATTGAGCCAGGATCCGCTGCGCCGTTGATACTGCCGGCCCGTGAGCAGAGCGCTCTGCCGCCGTCTTCGTGGCCAACTCGCGCAACTCCTCGTAGGTGCGGAAAAACGCAAACCGCACACCTTCAGAGTCATAGGCACCCCAGGCCCATTCTCGATCGAGTTCTGCATCAGGCACGCCTTGCACGACATCAGCAAACTCCTCGACTGCACGGGCCAATGACGTTTTGAACATGGTACACCTCCAGGGATGGTCACTTGCCCGACAAGCGCTCGTACGACGACCGAACGTTGCGTTCAAAACGAGCCATCTCGCCCACCAACCAGCCATCGAACTGCGCTGGAAGCGGCCATTGAAGCGCTTTCTCGACTGATCCGCCCTCTTGGATCACCTGGGCTACCAACTCTTCCAATGCCGTGATGTGTTCCATTTGCAGGGCGATGTCGGCTTTCGTTCCCAGCGGGCCGTGGCCTGGCACAAAGGTCTCGACGTTGGACTGCTGCATACTCTCAAGCTGGGCCATCCATGCCGCTGGGTCACAGGATCCCATGAAGGGCTGCGTCTGGAAGAAGCCCAGGTCTCCCATGAACATTATCCGTTCCTCTGGCAGGACGAGATAGGCGTCGCTGTCGGTATGGCCTTTCCCCTCTGTGAGTAGCTCCACCCTTCGCTTTGGGCCGTGAAAGACGAGTGTCCCTTCAAAGGTCTGGTTGGGCAATCGGAACTCGAGAGTGGGCAACGACGCCAGAACGTGGCGCCCCCGGCCAATTGAGGCCTCAAGCGCCTTTCGCCGCCGCGCATCGGTTTCTGTTTTGAGACGCTCCTCGTCTTCCTGAACCTCCTTCTCCAACTCCGAAGGGTCTTCCTTGAGCTGCTCCATATAGTCCATCATCATCGGTATCATCTCCCAAGTTTGATGAGTGGCGATGATGGGTGCGTGAGAGGCAAAGACCTGATTCCCACACCAATGGTCAGAATGGGCGTGGCTGTTGATCACGTAGGTAGCGAGGCGCCCCGTGAGGTGCTCAGCGGCCGCCCGCAAGTCTTCAGCAGCCGTGGGCGTCAGGAACGTGTCAAAGATCAGGGTGTGATCGCCCAGGTCAATGATCCCAGCGTTGCTGCGGGCTCCGCCTCCTGCAATAGCAATAGCCGCGTACACGTGCGCAGCCATCTGCTTCAGCTCAAAATGGTCAGCGGGTGGAAGCGTAGTGGCGGCGTAGTGCGTGAGGGTTCA
>CAZGKH010000509.1:0-3326 GCA_964525665.1 uncultured Anaerolineae bacterium
CCATTGACCGCTCCTACGGGATCGGTCTCCCACGTCGAATGACATATATCTTTTCCTGCTCCCGGTACGCCTATCTCTGTAGCGTAATCACCCCCGCTATCACCAACGCCCCACCAATGACCTGTGGCCAGGTCAGCGATTCGCCCAGGAATATGACGGCCCACAGCGTGGCCATCACCGGCTCGATAGTGGCCAAGATGGTGGCCACCGTGGCTTCCAGAAAACGCAAGCCAAAGGCAAACAGCGTATGGCCGATCAGCGTAGGGCCTAACGCCAAGATCACTAACCACAACGCCGCCCCAGGCTGAGCGAATGTGGACACCATGCGCGATGGTGAACCTTCGCCAGAACTCATCACAAGCACTGCGGCCCACAGGAATAGCGCACCCGAGGCAAAAGTGTAGGTGACGACCGTCCAGAAGCTATAGCGCTTCAGCGTTTGCCGGATGAAAATACTGTACAACCCGTAGAGCACGCCGCTGATCAGCCCCCACAGCAGACCCGCCACGTTCAGAGACAGGAATTGGGCGTCGAAAATCCGTGCGATCAGCGCCACGCCTGCGGTGGTTAGCAGAAGGGCTATTCCCTTTTGCCGATTGAGCCGCTCGCCCAAGAGCGGCCAGGCGAACAGCGCTGCCCAGGCTGGTGCTGTGTAGTTGAGCACTACCGCCACCCCGACGTCAATCAGCGACACAGCGTAGGCCCAGCTAGCCTGGAGCAATGCCACGCAGATCAGGCCAAACAGCAGGAAGAAAGGGATGTCGCGGGTCCGGATGCGCAATAACTGACGGTCTCGCACCCTCAAAAGGCCGAATAGCGCCAACGCCGCCAGGCTGATCCGCGCCGCCACGACCGTCAGCGGCGGTAGGCCATAATCCTGGATCAAATACTTGATAAGTACACCGCTGGTTGCGAATAGGGAACCCGCCACCAGAACGGAAATTGTGCCTACCCACGGCCCCTTTGGTTGAGCCGCATCTTTGACGGCCAATGCCTGTTCAGCATCCACTGAGCGATTCACTCTTGATTGAGATGGGCGTTTGTGCGCTCATCCTTCTGCTGGAGCGCAATCACGCCCGCTATCACCAACGCCCCGCCAGTGACCTGGGGCAAGGTCAGTGATTCGCCCAGGAATATGACGGCCCATAATGTTGCCATCGCCGGCTCAACGGTGGCCAAGATGGCCGCCACCGTTGCTTCCAGGAAACGCAAGCCAAAGGTGTAGAGCGCATAGCCCACCACCGAAGGCAACAGCGCCAAGACCACCAGCCACAACGCTGCACCAGGCTGAGCGAACGCGGACCCGATACTCGATGCCGATTGCGTGGCCAGCAGAAACAGTGCACCGGCGGCGAATGCGTAAGTGATGACCGTCCAGAAACTATAGCGCGCCAGCGCCCGTCGGCCGAAGATGCCGTATAGCCCATAGGTCACGCCGCTGCCCATGCCCCACAGCAAGCCCGCCATGTTCAGAGACAGGAACCGCGCGTCGAAAATGCGCACGATCAGCGCGACGCCTGCGGCAGTCAGAAGAAGGGCCACTCCCTTTCGGCGGTTGAGTCGCTCGCCCAGCAGAGGCCAGGCGAATATCACTGCCCAGGCTGGCGAGGTGTAGTTGAGCACCGTCGCCACGCCGACGTCAATCAACGACACGGCCAACACCCAGCAGGCCTGGAACCCCGCCACACAGATCAGACCAAACAGCAGGAAAAAGGGTATGTCGCGGGTCTCAATGCGCAACAGCTTCCGGTCCAGCACCGCCAGCAGGCCAAACAGCATCAGCGCCGCCAGAGTCATCCGCATGGCAGCAACAGTCAGCGGCTGCAGGCCGTAACCATGGACCAGATGCTTGATGATCGTGCCGCTGGTGGCGAAGAGGGAAGACGACAACAGAACGGCAATCGTGCCTACCCATGGCCCTCTCGGCTGGGTACTAACTTCACCCCCCCTTATTCCCAATGCTTCTCCATCCGCTCCAGCTCTCTGACCATCTCTTTGGGCAGCGGCGTTGGCTGGTGTTCCATCGCCTTCTGGGTTTGCTCACGCAGTCGCTCTTCGAAGCGTTTCGCGCCGCTGGCGAGCCACTGGTCGTTGATGGAGCGGTCGAACAGGTCGGAGTACCACACCTGGCGGAAGTGCTTCAGGGTGTGGGCCTCTTGCAGAAAATGAGCGCCCGGCCCCACCTGGTCAATCACGTCCAGGGCCAGGGTCTCGTCGTTTACCGGCACGCCGCGCATGTACTGGTTCACCATCTGGAGCACTTCGTGGACCAGCACCATGTAGGCTGGCGAGGCCACCGAACCGTGATCGAGCCAGCCGGAGTCGTGAACCAGGTTGGCGCCGCTGAGGGCCGAGCTGAGGCACGAGAAAGCGGCTTCGGCGGCAGCCTGCGGATCGGGGAACTTGGCGTCGGAGCAGCCAGCGGTGCCAAAGAAGGGCAGGCGATAGTGCTGGGCCATCTGGGCCATCGCCGCGACCATCAGGCTCATCTCCGGCGCGGCGTAGGAAAAGACGGTCGTCCTCATGTCCATCACGGTGGCAAAGGCCCCGTAGATGAAGGGCGCCCCTGGCCGGACAAGCTGGGCCAGCACCAGGCCGCTGAGCGATTCCGCGCTCCCCTGTGCGATCTCACCGGCAAAGGTCGCCGGGGCCGTGCTGCCGGCCTGGGGCGCTGGATAGTTGATGAGGGGGATTCCCTTCTCGGCGGAGAAGATGATCTTCTCCACCGCCGGATCGTAGTACAGCAGCGGCGAGATGGGCTCGGAGTAGTGGACGACCGTCGGCGCCTGACGGAAACGCTCCTCACCGCCAGTGATGAGCAGAGCCATCTCGTAGATGTCGCGCACGCTGTTGACGTCCTTGCAGCAAAAAACCAACGGCTTCTCACAATAGGTGAAAACCTGCTTGGCGATCACCCGGTCGGCCACGTCGGGCGGCACGTCATCGGCCATGCCGATGGTCATCACCCAGGTATAGTTGGGCAGGGCATCGGCCACGGTGGAGGTGACGCGGCAGTCGTCGCTGGCGAACCGCCGCCGTTTCTCGGTGAAGGGATCCAGGTAGTCCACACAATCCAGGCTCGGGCCGAACCATGCCTTGTCGCCTTCCAGGAACACTGAGCGCTGGCCATCCCGCCGACCCAAGACCACCCGCGAGGGTGCGGTGCGGATAGCGTCCTCCACCATCCAGCCCGGAATGTGGACTCGATTCCCGTCCACGCGCGCTCCTCCACCGTGCAGAACCTCCAAAGCCCGTGGGTGGGTGAGCTGGACGCCGGTGCGCTCCAAGATCTCCAGCGTCGCCAGGTGAATCTGCTCCATCTGCTC
>CAZGKH010000510.1:0-3321 GCA_964525665.1 uncultured Anaerolineae bacterium
ATCGTCAGAGTTGTTAAAATAACCCGCTGCCGCGACTGTAGCACGAGCGTCGGTATCTGATTTGTAAACATAGGACGCAAAACCCGCAGGCATCCCGTTTACGTTGTATAAATTAGCTGTTGCAAAAGCCATAATAAACCTCCGAAAATAGGGGCGGTATCACCCGCCCCTATCGTTATTGGACGTTAGTCCGTATCAGTGACTGTACCAACAGTAACATCAGATACGTCAACAACACCTGCGGCGCTTACAGACAGGACAACATGCCTGCCATAAGTGCTGACTGTGCCGGAACGTATCGCGGTCGCCCAAACAACAACGTCAATCAGATCACCTACTGCAAGATTCTGACTATCGTCGTCGTTATTGAAGTAACCGCTTGAATCAACTGTTGCGTGAGCGTCCATCGTGTCGTAACGGTATAAACTGAACCCGTTGACACTAGAGACAAGAACTAAATTTGAACTGTCAAAAGCCATAATAGTTCTCCTTACGAAGTCACGATTGGGGAGGTATCGTCAAGGTTACCCTCGATAACGCCCGTGTCGTCGATCATAACCGCATTACCGCTCATCATATGATTAACGAAATGCGCTGCACGATCACCATGCCAGTCATGAGGTCGAGCCCCAGATCCCCGCCCGGCGGTTAGCCGCGCACCAAGTAGCCCTGGCGTTGAATCTTCTCCACCAGGTGCCCGCCGATGAAACCGCCCGCACCGCAGACTAACGCTCTTTTCATACGAGTTGACCTCCCTTACACAACATCTCTACCATCTGCTCCCCCTTCCATCTTCCCCCTTCCCCCCTCCATCCTCCATCTCCCGCATGATGGGGGCGACTTTCATGAAGTTGGGGCGGGCACCGACGACGTGGAGGATTTTCATCGCCACGAATTACACCTAACTATCCCAATGCGGGACATCAGCGCTGGCGACAAGCGCCCTAACCTGCGCCGCAGCACCGAATAATGAACTATCGTCAACTTCTCTGCCTTGACCACAGACGTCTTTGCCAGGCCGGTTTGAGCAAAATCCTGTTCCCCTTCTTCGATCAGCACCCAGGTCTCCCGTAGCAGTCTGGCCGGCACCCTCGAAAACATCCCCACTACAACCGCATCCTCTCCAAACACCGCCCACACGACCGCTGGTCTGACCTTGGTGCTACTCAGATCGGTGAAGGGAAACCGCACCAGCCAGATCTCACCGCGTTTAGCTCTCATCTGCGAGGTGGTCATAGATGTCCTCTCCGGGTTCGTTCCATTCGGCAAACCCTGTCTCAGCCAGCCGCATCATCTCGAACGTCTCGGCTCGCTCCCCCATCTCATCCACCAGTTGGACAAACTCCAGAGGCGGCAACCGAAAAACGAGGGTCTTGATTTCCTCCATCGTCATGGTCACGTCTGTCTGCTTCATGTCAATCACCTCCCGATACAATCTTTTACTGCCCTTTTATCTCCACTCTTCATTCTCCACCCTCCATCCTTCATTTTCCCCCTTCCCCTCTCTATTCTCCATCTTCCAACAGTCGGTCTTCCGGCCAATCCAGGCAGCGTAGCACGCCTGGCTCCACCTCTTTGTAACGCCAACTGCCACCCCAGACCTGACAGGTTTTGCAAGTCGCTTTTGAGCGTAAATCCACGCTCGAATGGGCGAAATCTGGCTCAGAAAGGTGCCTGGGGAAACCTGTCAGGTCTTAACTTACCACCGCCCCGGCTCCGATGAAGGCATAGCGGCCAATGGTCACCTCACAAATAATCGTAGCATTGGCCTCAATCGTTGCTCCCCGCCGCACCAGCGTGCGCTCGTACAGATCATGACGCACGATCTCCGAGCGAGGGTTGGACACGCTAGTGAACACACACGACGGCCCGCAGAAGACATCATCCTCCAACTCCACGCCAGTGTAGACCGAGACGTTGTTCTGGATCTTGACATTGTTGCCTATGCCCACGTCATTGGCGGTGAAGACATTCTGCCCCAGGATACAGCGTTCCCCGATGCGTTCCCCTGAAAGCCGAGCAAAACTTGACATCCGATGACATTGCTTGGCTAGTGGCGATAGCCCAGGCTATCTTGCGGGCCTTTGTCTGGGACGAGGGTCAACCGATGCGAACATTGGCCACCACCCTGGGGATTTCGCCTCAGACACTCTATACGACGCTGCGCCTGGCGGTTCAGGCTCTGATGCTGGTTCGCCGGGGCAAGCGGTCGGTTGAGACATTGACGGCCCAAGTCCGGGAGTTGCGAGGCCGATTGGCACAAGCGGAGCAAGCCTATGCCACTGCTCAAGCCGAAGTTCAGCGTCTGACGAAGGCCTTGGCCGAAGCCCAGGCACAGGTGGTCACCTTGCAAGCCGAAGTGATGCGATTTCAGGAGCAGGGGATGGCGTCGCTGGGATGTCCTCCCTTTCGCTCAGACTGTTGCTATCTCACGTGCCCAGTTTTGGTTCTCCTCATACCAATTCACCAAGGCCGCAATACCACGCGTATAGGACGTTGTCGGACGCCAGCCCAAGAGTCTCTTCGCCTTCCTAACATCCGCCCACGTGGCCAGCACGTCCGCAGGATGGCGCGGCCTGTGCTCGATGCTCGCCTTCTTCCCTACTAACTCCTCCACCAGCCTGATAGCGTCCATCAGCACCACAGGCGTGTCGGAGCCCAGGTTGATCACCTCGTAACCCAATGGCTTGAGGCCAGCGATGGTGCCATGGGCGATGTCGTCCACGTAGGTGAAATCACGGGATTGCCTCCCATCGCCGTAGACGATCACCGGCCGCCCCTCGCTGATCCACTGCACAAAGCGGAACAGGCTCATGTCCGGTCGCCCCGCCGGGCCGTAGACGGTGAAGTAGCGCAGCACCGTCACATCAATGCCATGCAGGTAGTGATAGGTGTAGCACAGTGCCTCGGCCGCCTTCTTGGAGGCCGCGTAGGGGGAGAGCGGACCGTCGGTGTTGGCATCCTCATGGAAAGGCCGGGGATTGTTTGCCCCGTAGAGGCTGGACGTGGATGCCAGCACCAATTTCTTCACCCCAAACTGTCGGCATAGTTCCATCAGGTTCAGCGTGCCGGTGACGTTGGTCTCGAAATAGACCCAAGGGTTCTCGACGGACTGGCGGACACCGGCGCGGGCGGCCAAGTTGATGACGGCATCGAAGGGCACGCCCCCTTGCTCCTCTGCGCCCCATAGTTCCCTCAGTTCCTTGCGATTCGTGATGTCCAGCTTGTGAAATACGAACCTCGGCCCGCCTTCAAGCTGCGCCAGCCGCCAGTGCTTAAGGCGCACGTCGTAGGCGTCGTTGAGATTGTCCACGCCGACGA
>CAZGKH010000511.1:0-3286 GCA_964525665.1 uncultured Anaerolineae bacterium
TGCCCGACGAGCCCCACTTTTTCGGTGTGGAAGACTTCTGTGGCAGGTGTATGAAATGCGCCGCAGAGTGTCCCTCCCGCGCCATCTCCTTTGGGGCAAAGACCGCCGAGGCGTTGAATATCTCCAACAGTCCAGGCGTGCTCAAGTGGCCGGTGAACGGAGAACAGTGCTTCAAGTATTGGGTGGCCAACCGTCTGGACTGCGCAAATTGCATCAGAGTATGTCCCTACAATCAAGCGGAGGGATGGCATCACGATCTGGTCAGAACAATCATCAAGAATGCCCCGTGGCTGAGCCCGTTCTTCATTTGGCTTGACAGCGTCTTGGGGTATGGCAGGCAGCTCGACCCGGCAGCAATCTGGGAATCATGACAGCGAGATCCGACGACGGAGGATCCTCGCCCAGTCAAACACAATCATATCACAACAAAGGAGAGACAATGTCACACCAAAACCCATTTCTACCCATAGACCAAAAAATCGCTGGCGACGTCTACACCAGCACCGAGGCCATGGACAACCTGATCATCTTGGGCGATGATTTTGGCGCCAGGTTCGGCGGCACCGAGGGTGAGCGCCAGGCCGCGGAGTTCTTCCAGGCGAAGATGGAGGAATACGGCCTGAGCAACGTCCGCCTGGAACCGATCGAGTACCCGGGTTGGACCAGAGGAGAGGCCAGGCTGGAAATCACCAGCCCCATCCAGAAGGCCATCCCCTGCATTAGCCTGCCCTATTCTCCCCCGGCTGATCTGGACGGCACGATCATTGACATGGGGGACGGCGCCCCGAAAGACTTCGACCGACGGGCTGATGAAATCAAGGGCAACATTGTCATGACCACCAGCGCTGTCAATCCCAAAGGGTCAAAAAGATGGATTCATCGGAGCGAGAAGTACGGACGCAGCCTGATGGCTGGCGCAACCGGCTTCATTTTCGTCAACCACTATCCCGGTTATGGGCCCGCCACCGGGGACATCGGGTACGATGGAGCAGGGCTCATCCCCGCCATCTCTCTTTGCCACGAAGACGGCGCCTTCATCCAACGGGTCATGAAGCGCCAGGGGGCGGTGAGAATCCACCTGACCACCACAGGCCATTGCCAGCCCGCCACCTCGTGGAACATCATAGGCGACCTGCCCGGCCAGCAAAATCCAGACCAGATCGTGATGATGGGCTGTCACTATGACGGCCACGACATCTCCCAGGGCGCAGGAGACCCGGCTTCCGGCGCGGTATCAGTGCTGGAAGCAGCCCGCGTATTGGCGGCCTATGCCCCGCCTCTCCCCTGCACGGTGCGCTTTGCCCTGTGGGGCATCGAAGAGATTGGACTGTACGGCTCCAGAGAATACGTCAAAGCTCACGCCGACGAGCTATCCAAGATCCGCTTCTACCTGAACATGGACAGCGCCGGAGCCAAGACCAATAACCGGGACATTGTGTTGAATGAGTGGCCCGACTTGGAAGCCTGTTTCGAGGGCTGGAGCGAGCAGATGTCGCTCGGATTCGCAGTCGGCCAATCGGTCACGGCCTATTCCGACCATTTCCCCTTCTTCATGGCTGGCGTGCCCACCGGCGGCATGCAGTCGGCGGAGAGATCGCTGGCCGGGCGCGGCTATGGTCACACCCAGCACGACACAGTGGACAAAGTAGACCTGATCAGCCTGCGCCAGGCCTCGACGCTGGCCGCCCGCCTGGCTCTGCGAATAGCCAGCGTAGAAGCCTGGCCCGTAGCCCGCAGAGAGGAAAAAGCCGTCCTGGAACTGCTCGACACTCCTGAATACCGGGAAGAACAAGAGTATAGAGACCGACTCGATGCGCTTTACAGAGAAGCAAGGTGACTACTCGGCCACTCCGTCAAATTCAGAATCGGACGCAGCTTTTCGCAGTAAGACCAAAAGATCCGCGTCTATCTGCGTTAATCTGCGTCCCCAAAGAGGTGTCCCAACACCCCGCCGGGCATGGCTGAGCAGTTACGGGGAGAGAATGACATGCAACGCACAAACAGGATCGTATCCTCAGTAGCACTGCTATCAGTGGTAGCTGCCTCAGTTCTGGCGGGGTGTGCTCCACAGCCGACACCCGAAGTGATCCGGGAGACCGTTGAGGTTACTCGGTTGATCGAGAGGGTGGTCACGGCCACGCCAACCACAGCAGAACAACGACCAACACCCCTCTCTCCCCCCGCGCTGTCTATCTCCGTTGGCTCCTACGACAATGTTCTTGTCATTGGAATGGACGACAGCCTGAACAGCCTGGTTGATGTGCTGCAAGATGCTGGGTTTATGGTGCATACCTTGGAAGAAATACTGACTCCCGACGTCGTGTCACAATACGGGGTCATCCTGTTCTGCAACCGCGCGGACTTCGGGGATGGCGAGGTCGCTCTGTTGAGGAATTGGATCCAGGAAGGGGGCGGGGCTTTGTTCCTTCCCATCCTGTGGGGCACTGCCCACAACCCTTCGGGACAGGGCTGGCGGAAGGCGGCCAATGCCGTGTTGACATCTGTAGCAGGTATCCGAGTGGACGACAGCAGTGTCCAAGACCCAAGAAACGAAGACAAGGAAGGCCATCTATTCACTGAGCAAATCCTCGCTCATCCGTCAACTGAGGGAGTGCGGAGAATCGTATTCAGCGACAACGACTCTAGCGTCACCCCGCTCAACCCGAATGATCCGCAAGTTGCGATCCTCGTGACGGGCGAGGAGGGTGCCCACAATGACTACTATACGCACAACCCGCCGATTGCGGTGGCCGCCGAGGCCAGTCAGGGGCGGGTCATCACCATCGGGTGTAGGGCCGCGCTCGCTTCAGACATCAACCTAGGGGACAACCGACTCTTCGCTCTGGGAGCAGTGGAGTGGCTTGCTGGCAGAAAGTAGATGACGGACTTTGAGAAGTCATTCGGCTAACTGCGGGGTTACTTCTATTGCAGCACTACAACTTGAAAGTTGTAGTTTGTGCCAATCGTATCGCCAGACAGTCTATCTATTGCCCAAACTACATCATTTATGATGTAGCGTTGCTCTACCAGACCACCGTCTTACTATACTGACAACGGTCATAAAGGGACATTTTCCAGGCGTGAAGAGTGTCCCTTTATGCCCGTGCTGAGTATACCCACCCGTGAATCCCATAGGGAACTTCTGGGCCTTCTAGAACGTCTAACTATCACTGCTGATTTCATGTCAGTAAGTTAAGGAAACGGATGTGTCATTGCGAGCGGAGCGAAGCAATCTCCCGTCCTCAAATGCAAGCAACGGAGGGGATTGCTTCGTCGCTCTGCTCCT
>CAZGKH010000512.1:0-3282 GCA_964525665.1 uncultured Anaerolineae bacterium
CCTTGGCTATGACCGCTTGCTGCTGGCCGTCGGCAGCCGGGCCGTGCGCGCCAGGGTGCCTGGCAACGACCTGGACGGCGTTATCACCCTCAACACCCACGAAGACGCCCATGATCTGATGCGGCGCGCCAGAAAAGCTCGCACTGCCGTGGTCATAGGCGGCGGCATTACGGCCATGGAGATGGTCGAGGGCCTGCACCATCAAGGGGTCCATACGCACCACCTGCTGCGCCGTGACCGGATCTGGTCGGCGGTCTTCAACCGGGCCGAGTCGCGCATGATGGCAGAGCATATCACCGACATAGGCATCAAGCTACACTTCAACGAGGAAATCGCCGAGGTTCTCGGACGCAAAGGGAAGGTAACTGGCGTGAGGTTGAAAAGCGGCAATGTGCTCAAATGCCAGATCGTCGGCGTCGGCATCGGCGTCCGGCCCCGGCTGGAACTGGCCCAGGGCACCGATATCGAAACCGATCGTGGCATTCTCACCGACGAGTACCTGCAAACCAGTGTACCTGGCATCTACGCCGCCGGCGACTGCGCTCAAATCTATGACCGCTGGACCGGCCAGCACAAACTGGATAGCCTGTGGCCGAGCGCTGTCGCCAGCGGGCGGGCCGCTGGGGCCAACATGGCTGGGGCAGGGAAAGCGTACCAGAAAGGCTCGCCCTTCAACGCGGCCCAGCTCTTCGGCACGCACCTGACAGCGATCGGCCAGTTGAGGGCATCCAGAGGCGAAGAGGATCCCGTCGAGACCCGCTTCCTCTCGCGTGGCTCGTCCGAGGTCTGGACCACGGAAACCGGCCATGCCTACATCTCTGCCTACGATCAGCAACCGGGCAGTTCTGTCCGCCTGGTGATGCGCGTCAGCGGGAACGGGACCCGGCTGGTGGGGGCGCTGCTGCTGGGCAACCAGGGCCTGGCCGACCCGCTGCGCGACCTGATCGAACATGAAGTGTCGGTGAAGTCCATCTTACCAGAGATCCAGGCTGGCGGCGATCTCGCCGCCAGCGCCATCCGACGTTTCTGGAGAGACTGGCGTGAAAGTCTGAAGCCGGCCCCAGTAGGTGTCCAAGGGCCTGACACTATTCTTTGCCCAAAAGCAGAGGAGGTTACTCCCAAGTTACAAAGGGAGTTATTAGTGGAGGCTGTTTAGCATAGTGACCATGTGCCTACCACGAGACCCTTGGCCCAAGCGGTAGGCGGGCTTTTCTGTTGGTCTGGAGTATTCCATTTGTGAACCATCCCCAAAAACTGCTGTTATTCTACAGCTTGGCCATCCTGCTCGTTCTGGCGACCTTGCTGGGTGTGGGGGAACTGGTGGTGGAAATCCACCCCTTTGCCCCCGGCCAGGCGGTCTATAGGTTTCAGGAAACCCTTGAAAATGCGCGCCTGGCCATCACCCGCAGCCCGGCCTCGCGCGCCGACCTGACGCTCAACTTGGCGGAGAAACACCTGGAGAACCTGAGCGACCTGGCCGGCACGGACCTCGAGATGCTGGCTCTGACAGCCTTCGAAAGATCGCTGGACGAGGTGCTACGGGCGGTGGCAGGTCTGCCGCAGGAGGAAAGCAGCACCGCCCGTGCGCGCCTACTGGCTCTCGTCAACGAGGCCCTGGAGGTAATGGCCAGGTTGGAGCAGGGGACAGAGACCGAACGCACAATTGCCAGGTTGACCGCGATTCGCCGGTTGGCCCTGCTGAAGCGGAGCACCGGCAAGGACTTCCTGGCTCTAATCGGGTCGGACATCGTTGATGTCGGCCAGGTTGCCCAGGCGCCGAGCGGGGTTGAGGGTAGCGATGTGGCGCCGCACGCCGTGCCGTTTCCAGAGCAAAGCCTGGCAAGTCACGACATCTTTCCACTGACGGGCGCGCACACGCCAGCGGCTTGCGAGTCGTGCCACATTGGGGGTGAGTATCAGGGCACGCCGCGGGAGTGTCAGGACTGCCACCTGGATCCCCATCCAGAGCGGTTTGGCGCCCTGGAAGCGTCGTGTACCATCTGCCACGACACCACCGACTTTCGGGTGGTTGATTTCGACCATGTGGCCTTCGATGCGACCGACGATTGCCAGAGCTGCCACGCACCCGACGTGCCGGCAGACCACTACACTGGCCGGTGTACCAACTGCCACCTCTCGACCGGGACGTGGACCGAAATCCAGATGGACCACACCGGCCTGACGGACTGCCAGAGCTGCCATAATAATGCCGACGACGAACCACCCGACCATTATTCCGGGCAGTGCTCGAACTGCCACACGTCCAGCGTCGTCTGGACGGAGGTGAGCTTCGATCACAGCGGCTATACCGATTGCCAGTCCTGCCACACCGACGACGAGCCGGTGGATCACTACCCCGTCCAGTGTTCTAACTGTCATAACACAGATGACTGGGAAGACGCCAGCTTCGACCACAGCGGCTTCACTGATTGTCAGAGCTGCCACACGGCCGACGAGCCGGTCGACCACTATGCCGGCCAGTGTTCTAACTGCCATAACACAGATGACTGGGAAGACGCCAGCTTCGACCACAGCGGCTTCACTGATTGTCAGAGCTGCCACACGGCCGACGAGCCGGTCGACCACTATGCCGGCCAGTGTTCTAACTGCCATAACACAGATGACTGGGAAGACGCCAGCTTCGACCACAGCGGCTTCACTGATTGTCAGAGCTGTCACGCGGCCGACGAGCCGGAGGATCACTATGCCGGTCAGTGCTCGAACTGCCACACATCCAGCGTCGTCTGGGCGGAGGTGAGCTTCAACCATACTGGTTTCGCCAATTGCCAGTCCTGCCACGAGGCCGACGAGCCGGCCAACCACTATCCCGGCCAGTGCTCGAAGTGTCACAATACCGCTGACTGGGTGAGCGTCACCTTCAGCCACAGTAGCCTCAACGACTGCCAGTCCTGCCACGCAGCCGACGAGCCGGCGGATCACTACCCCGGCCAGTGCTCGCAGTGTCACAGCACCAGCACGTGGGCCGACGTCCGCCTGGACCATGTCGGCCTCACCGACTGCCAGGAGTGCCATACCGGCGACAAACCGGGGGGGCACTATTCTGGCCAGTGTTCGAACTGCCATAACACTGGCTCCTGGCGAGACGCCCGCTTCAGCCACAGTGGCTTCACCGACTGCCAGGCGTGCCACACCGACGACAAACCGGGCGGCCACTATTCCGGGCAGTGCTCGAAGTGTCACAATACCGCCGATTGGCCGAGTGTCGCCTTCAGTCATAGCGGCTACACCGACTGTCAGAGCTGCCACGCGGGCGACGCGCCG
>CAZGKH010000513.1:0-3260 GCA_964525665.1 uncultured Anaerolineae bacterium
CTACAAGCGAGCGGCCTTAACTTACTGACATTGACTGCTGATTGGCTGACATTTTTAACATAGGACACGGATTCTTCTCTTTTTTACTACAAATCTGTGTGAATCTGTGAAAATCTGTGTCCCAATTATTGTGTGTCGGTTGAAATTGTTAAATTTGTCAGTCAACCAACTATCACTGACTTGGTTCAGGTGAAGAAACCCGGTCTTTTTCCACACGTCCGCTAGTGAAGATCAAGAGAGGAGGACGAAATGAAGCGCAAAGCGATAACCCTGGTTGTTCTGGGACTGCTGCTATCCTTCTTGTTGCCCGCCTGTCAACGTCAACCTGAGGACGGCCCTTTGGAGCTACTCTACATCGCCCCCTTCGAGACCGGCATAGAAAGGGGGTCCTACCTGCCGGGCACAGGCATCCGCTACGTTGGCTTGTCCGACAAAGGCGCCGAGATGCTCATTGATGACCAGGCCGCCTTCAAGCAGAAGGGCGACTCTCTAGGCTGGAAAGGCAGCCCTGTGCAGAACGTAGAGCTGGACCTCTCGCTGCGGGTGCTGTGGGTCACTGAAGAGACCATCTACGTGGGCGGGACAGCCAAAGCGACCGTGAGCGACCCCTTGCCTGTGGCAGCCTCCGTCCCGACGGAACCTCCGGTGAAGTACTCCAGCGCACCGGTGTCCTATAAGGTGAACAAAGACGACTACATTCCGGGTACGCTGGTCAAGTACGTGGGGAAACACGAAGAGGGAGCCGAGCTGAGCGGCGTCGAGGGCTATCCCTATCGCAAGCTGGGTGACTCCGTCGTCTGGGAGGGCAAGCTCCGCGAGGGCGTGTTCCTGCAATTGAACGTGCGGGTGCTTTTCATCGCCGAGGGCTTCATCAACGTCACCGGCACCGCCGCCATCTTGCTAACACCATGAAACCAGCGAAAAGTCTCCGCCCCGTTGACTACTTCAACATCAACGTCTACTGGTTCGGCCTGGCCTTCATGTGGAACAGCCTGCATCCCATCATCCTGCCGGCCATCCTGCTGAACTTCGTACCAGAGAAGCTGAAGAACACCTACCTGGGAGGGCTGACCTTCCTGGGCCTGATCCTGGCCATGATCGTCCAGCCCATGGCCGGGGCCATCAGCGACCGCTCGACCTTCCGCTGGGGACGCCGACGGCCCTACATCCTGATCGGCACGCTGTTTGACTTCGCATTCCTGGCCGTGTTGGGCCTGGCGGGCAGCTACTGGATGCTGTTCGCCGGCTACGTCCTCCTCCAGGTGTCGTCCAACGTCGCTCACGGCCCCGCCCAGGGTCTCATACCCGACCTCGTGCCTGAAAACAAAAGGGGCATCGCCGCCGGAGCCAAGAACCTGGCCGACATGGGCGGACTGGTGGCGGCCTCGCTGGTGGCTGGCAATCTGATGGGGCAGCAGAACCCAGGCCCGGCCTTTCTGGCCATCGGCCTCCTGCTCCTGGCGACCATGCTCATCACCCTGTTGGGCGTGAAAGAGCAGCCGCTGGTCCAGAACCAGGTTTCCCGTAGGGCGAAGGTCTCCCGACCGAGCCCCAAGGCCCACCGGCTGCGGTCAGGAGACCTTGCCGAACAACCGCCCCTGCCCCAGACCTTCGCTCAGAAAATCCGGGACACGCTGAGCATTGATCCTCGGCGCTATCCAGACTACTGCTGGCTCATCGCCTCTCGGTTCCTCATCCTGCTGGGCATCTATGCTGTGCAAAGCTTCGCCCAGTACTTCATCCGCGATGTCCTCAACGCCGCCAACCCGGCCCAGGTCACCGGCGACCTGATGTTCTCCATCGGCATTGCTCTGATAGCGCTGGTCTTCCCCGCTGGCTACCTATCGGACCGCATCGGCCGCAAGCGGCTGAACGCCTTCGCCGGGCTGCTGGGTGCCCTGGGCATCCTCCTCCTGCTCTTTGTCACCGACTACACCAGGCTGCTACTCTTCGGCGCTATCATTGGCGCTGCCACGGGCATCTTCCTCAGCGTCAACTGGGCGCTGGCCACCGACCTCATCCCCAAGGGCGAGGCCGGCAAGTACCTGGGATTCTCCAACCTGGCGACGGCCGGCGCCGGGGCTGCCTCGCGCTTGGGCGGCCCCCTGATTGATCTGTTCAACGCCCGTCAGTCCGGCCAGGGCTACTCGGTACTCTTCGTCCTGGCCAGCCTCAGCCTGCTGGCGGGCGTGGCTTTGCTGGCCAAAGTGCGGGAGATCAAGGTGGACTATGCTTTGGGGGACGCAGATTAACGCAGATGGACGCCGATCTTTCGATCAGTAGTCTCAGTAGATCCAGCATCTTCAGCAGAGGCGGCTCCCATGCCGCTGGTTCGCGGTCGTAGGAGTCTAGTGGCACCAACTCTTCCAGGCTGCACAGGGAGATGGGCTTTGAGAATTCATGCGGGTAACCGCAGGGTGGTTCTTGTTGCAATACTACAACTTGAAAGTTGTAGTTGGCGCCAGTTCGTATCGCCAAACAGGCGATCTACTGCTCAAACTACATCATTTATGATGTAGTGTTGCTCTACCAGACCACTGCCCATTACCCGGTCATTCTCTCAAAGCGAGTACCACAAGGTGTTAGTCAATTAGGCGTGGGAGCCCGCTCTGCTCAGAATTGAGATCTACTGGGTCTTACAGATTTCGCCAGAAGGACGACGGAGAACTGTCAACGGATTCAGGGACCGGATTGAACGGATTTGGGTACAGATTCTGAGTTTGACGGAGCGGCTGAGAGTCACAGTGGAGGATTAGCATCTTGCTGATTATCTGCCACGAATTTCACGAATTAAAGAAAGAGAGAAGGTTAGTGACAATTCGTGTAATTCGTGGCAACAAGCCTTTTAGTCCTGACTGGTTCAGATCTAGCCACCTGACACTTCAGGCAAAGACCTTCTTTGGACGCGGATGAACACGGAGAAACGCGGATAATTCGTTGAGAACTATGGAAAAATCTGTGGAAATCTGTGTCAATCCGTGTCCTAATCAGAAACTGTCGGGTAGCTAGGTTCAGATTAGAGTTCGGAAGTTGAAGGGCCCTTTGACATCCGGGGCGCAATGACTATAATACCCATCGTAGATGTTGCTTTTGAGGAGGAGGCCACGTGGCCGTTCGTGAGATAATCTTCGCTGACAATCCCCTGCTGCGGGAGAAATCCAAGAAGGTCAAGGGTTTTGGGGAAGCTTTGCAGGTCTTGGTAGACGACATGGTGGAAACCATGCACGCCGCCAACGGACTGGGCCTGGCTGCGCCCCAGA
>CAZGKH010000514.1:0-3259 GCA_964525665.1 uncultured Anaerolineae bacterium
CCCGGCAGCCTGGAGCACCTGCTCATCCTCGCCGGGTCGCCGCGCTCCGTCGGGATGCCGGATCTCCTGGAACTGCGCGCCACGCTGGAGATGCTGCCTGGCATGACCCTCTGGGCTGATGGGCAGCAGCAGTCAGTTGCCTTCCGCACTACCGGGGCGCTCGAGATTCGCGACGAGACTGGCCAGGTCGCGATTGTCTTCGATGCGGTGCGCGCCTTCGAGCAGGAAGCGCAGCACGTGGCGGTTGCCGGCGAATACGCGGCCTATCCCGGCACGGAACCGACCAGTTGGACCATCGGCGTCCGCACGCCGTGGGCATGGTGGAGCGACCCCGAGCGGCGCTACCCGGCCGCCATTGATCCGACCATGCACGTCCTGCGGACCACCGGCTATGTCACCAATGGCGCAGCCTGGGTGAGTGAGAACAAAGGCAACACCGATAACCCTGACCCAGGCCACTATCAGCTTGGGAGGGCGCTCCTGGGCTCCACCAACAGTTCGGCACAGTATCGCGGCTACCTGCAGTTCAACAGCTTGCCCGCCTTGCTCACCAACCACCCGCTGAAGGTTGAACAAGCTGAGCTGGTGATCACGCCGCACAGACAGGGGAGAGTCGGCTATGAATTCGACCCAGATGATGACATTGACTGGAGTGAAAAAAGCATCTCTCACCCGGTGAAACTCTGGCCGATTTCCCAGCAGCCAGCAAACTCTGGAAGGCTACCACTCTGCGATTGGGATGACCTTACTGGGAACTGCTTCACTCTGGCCGACGACCGCGTCAGCACAAACCCCAACGTCTTCAATTGGGATAGCCGCCCGGAAGGAGCTGGGGCGGCCAAGACCGGCACGTTGACCATCGGGCCGAAAAAAGGCAATACTCGCCAGGGTGAACCCACGTCGTTCGACGTCACTCAGGAGATTAGGGACTGGTACGACGAGAGCCCCCAACCGCTACACGGGCCGGCCTTTCTACTGCACTTCACCGACGCGAGCTGTCCATTCCCAAAGTCGTTCCTGGACTCGGAATATATCTCGCCTGACGATAATTCCGTGGTCCCGAGATGCTTCCGATTCAAGATCACGCCCGAAAATGCGCAACTGCTGATCACCTACACCGCTCTGGAGCTCAACGCGGGGGACAATTTGCTCAATGCGCCTGGCGTGCCAAGCTACCTCGACGGCATCTTCGTGGACACCAATCACCTGTACGATCTGGTACCACCGGCGGGACCGGCCCGCTGGCGCGCCGTCGCAGTCCGTGGCAACCACGACGTCCAATCAGCCACACCTGTCCCTGTCACGGCGGGGGTGAATGTAAGGCAGGAGAAAACAGACGGCTCGCTGGAGCTCCTCGCCGAAGGCGGCACTTTTACGGAAGACACGTCCTACGTGTTCATTGATGGCCACAACTCAAGCATCAGCAGCGAAACCCTCAAGGCCGAGGTGTTCAGAGCAGAGGACAACTTCTTCCCCGACGACCAGCAGCGCAACTACCGCATCGAGTACCAGCAGGCTAACCTCTGGACACCTACCAACGGTGTGCCCGGGCTGCCCGACGGATCCTGGAGGAGCGAGACATTCTTTTTCAGCTCGGACCGCTTGATCGAGCTGCGAGAGTTCACGCTGGGCGCCAAATACAGCGCCGGCATCATCGTTGCCACAACAGCTCCTCTCGATCTGGCTATCATCGAGCCGACGAGCGGCGGAATCAAATCGGCCGTCCGCGGTCTGCACAATGGCAATGAG
The DNA here is from genome assembly GCA_964525665.1 of uncultured Anaerolineae bacterium. GTDB lineage: Bacteria > Chloroflexota > Anaerolineae > VGOG01 > VGOG01 > CAYMKL01. The sequence goes on from CAZGKH010000514.1 coordinate 1,750, forward strand.
GGTGTGCTCACCGACTATGCACCCGAACAGGGAGACGTACGCACGTTCGAAATCGGCGCCGCCAACGTCAGCGGCGCCTACGCACTGGCGGTCATCAACAAGGAACGCCCTATCGAGGATCCGAATCCCCTGACTGGACCCGCCGTCGTCTACACTGTCACGGTGGAGATACTCGCCTGTCCGGACGGGACGGTCCCGACGAAAAAGTTTGACTGTCAACCGATCATCTTGCCCCATGATCCGCTGCCTGCCCACAACTTCAAGACACCCTCGAAGTCGGCGCTTGGCCTGACCGTTTACAGTGAAGGGGGTTTCGACGAGCCCGGCCCCAACGGAGAGGCCTGGTGTAGCAAGAACGAGCAGTTTGGCGCCCCCGTGATGGGTCCCTTCCAGGGCCGCTGGATCTACGTGGCGCAGGGCTCGGTCTGCTTGAATAGCACGGGCTCGACCCTCTTCACGACCGTCGAAAGCGGCGTCGGTTTGGCCTACAAGGATACAGACTCGCCGTTCGCCGATGGCACCGACCGCGGCCAGCGCGCTCCGTCCTCAGGGATCTACGGTCTACCCCTGTTCTACCCAGCCCTCCCCGACCATACCGGCGAGGTATCCTGTACGACCCCACCAAGCACCTGCGCAGCGCTCGTGCCGATGGAAAACACGGAGCGGCGCTTGACACCCTTCAAACGCTGGGGGGCCAGCCTCACGCCTACCCTCGACTCAATCAGCACCACAGCGACGGGTGGGAAGGCCATCGGCGGCGGTATGCTCAGCGTACCCGTGATGGTGGATACGAAGGATGCACCCTACGCCATTGCCTGGAACGTTCCCTGGGAGCTGTACCCTGACTCCGGCTTGACCGACCCCAGCGAGTACAAGCGTTATCAATTTGACGTGAACATCGCGCAACCGCAATCGCTGCCCTCGCCGGTGAGCCTGGCCAGCCTCGAGCTGCGGATCCTCAACGGGCCTGACGGTGCCGCCACTGGCAAGGTTTTGACCCCCGACAACGTCAAGAAGACCAGCGGCCCAGAAAACCATCAGCTCCGGGCTCCTTATGCCAAGATCACGCAGCCCGCAGGGATGGGAGGAGCGACGAAGAAGGTGCAGGTGGTCGTGCAGCCGCCCGGTGAGGCGCGGCGCATGGCCATTGACGACCCAGACCCCGTCGCCAAGAACTGCGGCGCAGCCAATAGCTGCCTCGACTTGCGGCTGCCTGAGTACCAGTGGAACAACGGCAACGGCGAAGTGAGGCAGTGGGAGTTGCCCGATATCTCTGTAGAGGGACCCACCGGCACCGTCATGTTTAGCCAGGGCGGACGGTTGCAGATCTTCAGCAAGGACCACCCCAACGCCGGCGGCAGGCTGAACGCGACCGCCTTTGAACAGTCTTTCAGCTTCGATACCTGGGGAGCTACCGTCAAGGTCACCGAGGAGACGTGCGACAGCAGCGAGATCGTGACGGTGATTCGGGGCGAGGCGGCCATCGCCCTGCCCATGCTGGGCGACGACG
>CAZGKH010000515.1:0-3255 GCA_964525665.1 uncultured Anaerolineae bacterium
AGTGGATCTCACTAAAAGAGAGAGCAAAATCACCGATCTGGACGAAGCATGGGCGAGGATGTTCATCGGGGGGAAGGGGTTAGGGGCCAAGCTCCTCTATGAGAGCGTGGAGCCGGGCCTTGATCCCCTGGCCCCTGAGAACCATCTCATCTTCATCACGGGGCCGTTGACGGCCACTTCGGCCCCCACCTCAGGGCGCTGGGCGGTAGTCACGAAATCGCCCCACACCGGCATATTCTTAGACAGCCAGGTGGGCGGCCACTTCGGTGCTAGGCTGAAGATGACCGGCTTCGACTGCCTCACGGTGCGGGGCAAGGCCGACGCCCCGGTTTACCTGCATATCAAAGATGGCCAATGCCGAATGCTGGATGCCCCAGAGCTATGGGGAAAAGGAGTCTTCGAAACCGAGAGGATCCTTAAGAAGCGACACCCAGGAGCGAAGGTCGGCTCCATAGGCCCAGCGGGCGAGAACCTGGTGAGCTATGCCTGTATCTCTTTCGATCTTTATCGCCAGGCAGGACGGGGTGGGGCGGGGGCGGTGATGGGGTCCAAGAACCTGAAGGCGGTCGTGACGGAGGGGAGCTACAAGGTCAGATACGCAGACCCTGATGGCTTCGCTGCCAAAGTCAAGAGCCTGCGCAAGCTGATCAGCGACCATCCGGCGATGATGGAAAGGCGAGAGATCGGGACCCCTCTATGGGTGGATAAGGCCAACCGCGCTGGATTCCTGCCTACCAGAAACTTCTCCAGCGGGGTGTTCGAACTGGCGGATGAGATCTCCGGAGAGACGATGCGGCGGGAGATCGTGGTCGAGAACAGGGCCTGTTATAGGTGTCCCATCCTGTGTGGAAAATTCAGCCGGGTGGATGAGGGCAAACACCAGGGGATCGAAGTCGAGGGGCCGGAGTATGAGACCATCGCCCTCCTGGGCTCGAACTGCGGCATCGGGTCCATCGAGGCCGTCGCTCATGCCAACATGCTCTGCGACGATCTGGGGCTGGATACAATCTCCACTGGCAATATTATCGGCTTCGCCATGGAATGTTATCGAAAGGGGCTCCTGAAGGATACGGATGGTCTTCACCTTGAGTTCGGCAATGAGAACGCACTACTGGCAATGATCGAGAAGATCGCCCGCCGGGAAGACATCGGCGAGCTCTTTTCCGGTGGGGTGAGGAAAGCAGCCGAGGAGATCGGCCAAGGAGCGGAAAAGTTCGCCATCCACGTCAAGGGACTGGAGCTGCCGGGGGTTGACCCCAGGGGGGCGTGGGGTATGGCCTTGGCATACGCCACATCTGATAGAGGCGGCTGCCACCAACGCTGCTGGACACCCAGTGCCGAACTGGCCGGGGCCCTGAAGCGGTTCTCCACCGAGGGGGTAGCTCAATTTGTGAAGGACACCCAGGATGAACGGGCGGCCTGCTTTTCCCTGGTTTTGTGTGACTTCGCACCCTTCTCAGTGGAGGACTTTGTCGAATTGCTGAACCTGGCCACTGGTTTCGACCTCACCGAGGCGGGATACCTTACTGCTGGAGAGAGGATTTGGAACCTGACCCGAATGTTCAATGTGCGGGAGGGGATGAGGTGTCGAGATGATACCTTACCCGCCCGACTCATGGAGGAGCCATTGCCAGAGGGCGGGGCCAAAGGCCAGGTGGTGACGAGGGAAGCTTTGGATAGAATGCTGGATGAGTACTACAGATTGAGAGGCTGGAATGAAGAGGGCATTCCGATATCGTACTTGACATGAGATAAGAATTTTGATATAATATATATAGTTCAGAATTTCTGAATATCTTAAGATTATTGTGAGTATGTGACGATGGCCCATCGCCAGAGAAGCACCCTAGTAGCTGATATCACCCAGGAACTCCGTCAGATGATTTTGACGGGGAAGGTCCAGCCAGGGGAGTTCTTGCCTTCGCGGAAAGATTTGGCCGCCCAACTCGGTGTAGGGCTCTCAACTGTCCACGAGGCGATCCAAGTTTTGACCGCGGTGGGGATGGTAGAGTCCCATCCAGGGAAGGGAACTTGGGTGCGGGACGATGCACTGGATACTCTGATCCACCCTGCTGTGGTTAACACCCGGCTGGGCGAGCTAGATGCCCGAGAGGTCTACGAAGCCCGCTCGGTGATCGAGGTCGCCTTGACCGAGTCTGCTGCTCAACGGGCAACTCCTGAGGACATCGAGCGGATTTGGGATGCCCTGAAGGCTATGGAAGCGACAGTCGAAAATGAGGAGGCCTTTGTCGAGGCGGATCTAGAGTTCCACCTGGCAGTGGCCAAGGCCGGCCACAATGACTTGCTGGAGCAGTTCTATCACCTGGCGCGTAAATTGCTCTCAGAAGTTATCACCGAGATGGTCAAGCTACCAAAGGTGAAGGACGAGTCTATCCGCTTTCAGAGAGCGATCGCTGAGGCTATCGAGCAACGTGATGTTCACAAAGCTCGACAGGCCGCTCTCAACCACTGGGTATACATTGGCCATGTGCTTGACGGAGTTACCGAGCCTGCATAGGGCGGTCATTAGTCCTGACTGTTTTGACATTATGCCTGAATGGGAATACACTGGGAGCAGTCAAGACAGTGGGGGGCAAGAGATGGGAAAGCAACCACTTCATTGTCCACAGCACCGGTTTCCCAGATGCCCAAGTGGAAAGAGGTGATGAAAGCCTATAAACATGACGCGACTAATCCATCTGAGCTGGCTGTGGGATTAGGCGCCCTGGGCCCCTCGGATAACACCAAAAACAAAAAACTTGGAGGAAAAGGAAATGACTAAGAGAAGGCTTATCAACTTATTCTTGGTGCTCACCATGCTGCTGCCCCTGGGAGCGGGCGTGGCCAGCGCTGCTCCTCCAGCCCAGGAGGAGTTGACCTACACGGTCAAGTTAGGAGACAACCTCTGGACCCTGGCGGAGAAGTACCTGGGCAACGGTCCGGCCTATTGGGCCATCTTCAACGCCACCAACACCAAACATGTGAGAGATTCCAGCTTCGCCAGCATAGATGACCCCGGCCTGATCCATCCTGGCTGGAAGTTACTCATCCCCAGCCCCGAGCAGCCGCAACGCGGCGGCACAATTCGCACTGAATATGCCTGGATCCCTTACGTGGAGGACCCAGCCGCGGATGGCGTCGGCACCGGCTATGTAGGGTTGTCTATCGCAGAATCTTTGGTTTGGGTTGGTGAAGACGGGGTTCCGCGACCGCAGCTGGCCAAGTCATGGAAGGCCAACGAAGACGCGACTGTGT
>CAZGKH010000516.1:0-3252 GCA_964525665.1 uncultured Anaerolineae bacterium
GAGGATAGCGAGGCCATTTACAAAAACCCTTGGGAAGCCCCCCCCCCGCCGCCCCCTACATCCCCCCCCCCGCCGACCAATCCCCCCACAGCGCCTAACCCACCCACCCCCCCTTCGACGCCGCCCAGCCCTCCCACGCCCCCCTCGACCCCAACCAACACCCCGACCAATACGTCTACGCCCACCCCAACCAACACGCCCACCAATACCGCCACGCTGACCAATACGCCAACCTCAACCGACACTCCCACGAGTACGCCAACGCCGACTAGCACGCCCACAGTGACTAGTACTCCCACAGCGACTAACACGCCTACGTCTACACCTACGCCGACCAACACATCCACGCCGACCAACACTCCTACAGCGACTAACACTCCTACATCGACACCCACGCCGACCGACACGCCTACACCGACTAGCACATCCACACCGACTAACACGCCAACATCCACCTCGACGCCGACGAATACGCTGACCCCAACCTCGACGCCGACCCCAACGCCCACGCCTACACCAACGCCGGCGGTAGCGTGCTATTATTCTTCCCCCGGGGATATCATTTACCGGATTGATGCCTCGGACTTCGCCGGGTACACGACGACATCGGCCGCCGATTCCTCGCTTTTCCACGTGACCTCTCCGCCAGCTCCCTCGGGGTGGAATCATCCGGCCTATGTCCCCGATGGCTCCTGGCAGCCGGGCATAGAGGTTTGGTGGGATGACTGGGCCCTTCCTAGTTGGGCTCCCCTACCCGCTGATTCCACGGCCATTGGACTGCCGGATGGGAGCATCGGCCAAGAAGGCCTGAACGGGACGACTTACCTGTATCGGCGTACTTTGACCCTCTCTCCTCCCCGAGCATGTATGCAAGTGGCAGGAGCTTCCTTGGAAATGTGGAGCGACAACAAAACCGAGTGGTGGTGGCAGGGCGCCTCTGTCATGTATGATAAGCAAGGGTACATCGGCACGGTTGAGCTTTTCCCTGCTCATGTCGGGCTGTACGGTGGAACGTATCTCCTGGCTATCCAGAACAGCAATGATTACATGTGTCCCAGGGAGGATGATGACGATTGTAACCCTCACGGAACAGCCTGGCGACTCTGTGTCACTTGGAATGTCGCAGGGCCTTGCGATTACGTCTACCTGCCGACCGTCTTAAAGGTGTATCCATAGCGCGTTGGTAGTGAGAAATGAAGGGAAGGGCCGCGATAAGTAAGAAGAATGAGGCTGCCCTTCCCTTTTCGCATGTAACGTGATATAATGGCGTGCAAACAAGCAAGGGAGGAAACAGCTTGAGCACAGCTTACGTTTATGATCCCATCTATCTGGAACACAATCTGCCCGGCCATCCGGAGAACAGGGAACGACTGGTACAGGTCATGGCGCTCCTGGAGAAGCAGAGGATGCTGGAGAGATTGGTAGCTGTGGAGGCCACCCCGGTTTCGCTGGAGCGCCTGGCCCGGAGTCACAGCCAGCGCCACATTGACACCGTTCGGCAGATGGCTGAGAGGGGCGGCGGCCATCTGGACCTGGACACCTATCTGGGCCCGCGTTCCTACGAGGCCGCGCTGATGGCCGCTGGGGGACTGGTGAACGCTGTGGAGGCGGTGCTGGAGGGGGAGGTGAACAACGCCTTCGCCCTAGTGAGGCCGCCGGGCCACCATGCACTGACGGCGCGAGGCATGGGCTTCTGCCTGTTCAACAACGTGGCTGTGGCCGCTCGCTACGCCCTGGAGGAAAAAGGGCTGGAACGAGTGCTCATCGTTGATTTCGACGTCCACCACGGCAACGGCACTCAGGACGCTTTCTACGATGAATCGTCCGTCCTCTATTTCTCCACCCATCAGTACCCATACTATCCGGGCACAGGCAACTGGCGAGAGATCGGAAGGGGCGAGGGGGAGGGCTACACGGCCAACGCCCCTCTGCCGGGAGGCGTCGGCGACGAGGGCTTCGAGCGCATCTTCGATGAGTTCCTCTACCCATTGGTTCAACGCTACTATCCCCAGCTCATTCTGGTCTCGGCGGGCTACGACGCCCACTGGGCCGATCCCCTGGCCGCCATGCAGCTTTCGATAACAGGTTACGCTCATCTGGCGCGAACGCTGAAAGCGATGGCCGATGAGCTTTGCCAGGGCAGGCTGGCCTTCACTCTGGAGGGAGGCTACGAACTTGAAGTGCTGTCATACGCTGTGCTGAATACCTTCCACGCGCTGCTGGGCAATGATGAGGAAATCTATGATCCACTCGGCCCTGCACACCGCTCGGAGCGGGACGTTGGCGATCTGATTGATCAACTCAAGGGTCTGCATGGGTTAGTGGTTTAGTAGATTGGCAAACTGGTAGTTTCAGTAGATCCAAAATCGCTCTGAGGTGATTGCCAAATCCCCGCCTTTGGCCTGGATCTGGCGATCCAGGCCGAGCAAAATTGGATCTACTGAGTTTCGTGAAGTGAGACCAATGTACCAATCTACCAATTTCCCAGTGTACCAATCTACCAACATTTAAGGAGAAACCAATGGAACGAACTCTAGTCATCGTCAAACCCGATGGGGTGCAGCGGGGGCTGGCCGGGGAGATCATCAGCCGCTTTGAGCGTCGCGGCCTGCGCATCGCGGCCCTGAAGCTGATGCAGATCTCGCTGGAGCTGGCTCAGCGGCACTATGCTGTCCACAAGGGCAAACCTTTCTATGAACCGCTACTTCAGTACATCACCTCTGGCCCCGTGGTGGTAATGGTGTTGGAGGGGAGGGACGTCATCGAGACCGTCCGTCGAACCATGGGGGCCACCAGTCCCGCCAAAGCCGCGCCGGGCACCATTCGCGCCGACTTCGCTCTGGAAACCGGCCGCAATCTGGTGCACGGATCCGACTCGCCGGAGACCGCCGCCTATGAGATAGCGCTCTTTTTCGATGATGGCGAGGTGCTCTCTTACCCCCGCGACACCGATCGCTGGATTTTTGAGTAAAGTTCGGGAAGGTGATTTGTTGAGGTAACTGGATGTGAATGGAAGCCGACCGAAACCCAGCGGAAGCTGGTCAAGGGAGGCTTTTCCTGTTCGGGGGGAAACGCTGAACAGCCGTGAGGTATGTGGAAAGTATCAGGTGCGCTCCCGTTATGGCGAGAGCGCACCTGATATCGCCTAATCATCTTGCCAGGTTAGGCATCCAGTGGATGATCTGGGTCGGGCACGCAGCAATCCACAGGGCATACCAGGGCGCACTGGGATTCATCGAAGAAGCCCACACA
>CAZGKH010000517.1:0-3250 GCA_964525665.1 uncultured Anaerolineae bacterium
CCCCCCCCCCCCCCCCCCCCCCTTCCCCCCCCCCCCCCCCCCCCCCCCCCCCCCCGCCCCCCCCTGCCGTTATCCACAAGCTCGCCCCTACCACCCTACCCATCACAACATCCACGGCCATGCCTACACCCTCTCCCGTTGCCACGTCCACATCCATCCCTACCCATCTATCTATTGCCACCACCACGTCCACTCCTACTGCCCCGGCTGAACGTTTTGCCTCCACCGAAGAGGCTTTGGCCGAGACCACGGTCCCTGGACGTGACCTCATAGCTCTCGCTACTCGCCTCAAGAAGGTGGCTCAGCCCATTCCCTTAGTGGTAAACGACACCCCTCCTAATTATGCCGTGGGTGCCCAAGACGTCTTTTGGGTAGGAAATGTAGATAGCAAAATCAACTATAGCACCACAGCCACTCTCAGCTATCTGACGCCTCATCTCTACCTTTGGGTGGAAGAAGGCTCCAGTTTTGATCGAGAGGCCGTGAAACGGTCAGCCGAGCGTTTCGAAAACCAGATCTACCCCACCAGCCGGCGGTTGTTCGGGAGCGAGTGGACGCCCGGCGTGGACAATGACCCCCACATTCACATACTCCAGGCCAACGAACTGGGGTCCGGGGTACTTGGCTACTATCTGGACACCGACGAGTACTCCAAACTGGTCAACCCCTACTCCAATGAGCGCGAGATGTTCTACATCAACTCGGATAGGCTCCAGCCGGGCACAGAGACGTACGAAAGTGTCCTGGCTCACGAGTTCCAGCACATGATCCATTGGGCGGTTGATCGCGATGAAGATACCTGGGTAAATGAGGGTTTCTCGGAGTTGGCCTCTCATCTCAACGGCTATGATGCGGGCGGATACGATCGGGTTTTTAGCAGCACCCCTGATACACAACTCACATCCTGGCCTGAGGGTTCTGGCAATTCATCAGCTAATTATGGGGCCAGCTTCCTTTTCACGGCCTATTTCATGGAGCGCTTCGGCGATGAGGCCCTGCGCGAAGTGGTCTCGCATCAGGCCAATGGTATAGCCGGTTTCGAGGCCATCCTCGCCGAGCACGGATTCACCTTCGACGACTTCTTCGCCGACTGGCTGATGGCCAACTATCTCGATGACACCAATCTAGCCGATGGCCGCTATGGCTACCTGGACCTGGCCGTCGGCCCAGCTAGTCTCGACCAAACCCACAGCGACTATCCTGTCCATCGCTCCACCACTGTCCACCAGTACGGGGCCGACTACATCGAGCTGCAGGGGGAGGGAGACTTAGTCCTTTCGTTCACTGGCTCAACGGAAGTGAAACTGATTCCCAACCATCCTCACAGCGGAAAGTACCTCTGGTGGTCTAATCGTGGCGACAACAGCGACATGACCCTGACGCGAGCCTTTGATTTGACGGGGCTATCGCGAGCTACCCTGAAAGCCTGGCTCTGGTATGACATTGAGGAGGACTGGGACTACGCCTACATTGAGGTTTCGACCGATGGGGGCCAGACTTGGGATATCCTGGCGGGTCGGTATACTACCGATTCTAACCCCAACGGCAACAGCTTTGGCCAGGCCTACACGGGGAGATCGCAGGGTTTCGCTGGCGAGGCTCATAACTGGGTTGAGGAGCGGATAGACCTGACACCTTATGTTGGCCAGGAAATCCTGTTGAGATTCGAATACATCACCGACGGCGCCGTGAACCACGTTGGCTTTTGTGTGGATGACATCACTATCCCCGAACTGGGCTATTCTGATGACGTAGAAGTTGACGGACAGTGGATAGCCGAGGGGTTCATCCGCACTGACAACATCTTGCCTCAGCGATTTCTGGTGCAGCTTGTCGAACTCGGCCCAGACGTGAGGGTGCGGCGCATGGAGCTGGGCGAGACTCAGATTGGGCAGTTGGTGGTAGAGGGCCTGGGGGCTGAAGTCGAGCGCGCTGTGCTGGTCATCTCTGGCCTGGCTCCAGTTACCACTGAACTGGCCAGCTACGAATATGCCATTGAAGTCTCTCAAGGGGGCAAATGAGTCACTTGGTTGCCAAAGCCGATTTGACATAGAACGGATGTTCGTGTATAATTATGGTAATGCACACTTCAGGAGGTGACTCATGCTGGATTTGTCGGAGCGTCAGAAGAACATCCTCAGCTTCTTGGAGGAGTTCACCCGTGAGAACGAGTATCCCCCCACCATCCGCGAGATTGGCGCGGCAGTCGGGATCTCTTCAACATCAGTAGTCAACTACAACCTGAACGTCCTCGAGAAGAAGGGCCACATCGCTCGGGATAAAACGGTCTCCCGAGGATTGCGGCTGGTGGGCGGATCCGCGTCGGGAGCTGCTAGACCTCGGAGTGACGTGGTCAGCATACCCCTCCTAGGCCGGATCGCCGCTGGCCAACCCATTCCCATCCCCGATAGCGATCTCCCGCCCTTCGGCTACGAGACCATCGAGTTGACCCGAGACATCATCGGAAGAGAGGAGAACATCTATGCCTTGCAGGTAAAGGGCAACTCAATGATTGATGCCCTGATCCACGATGGTGATGTCGTGGTCATGAAGCACCAGGAGGAAGCGGCAAACGGCGAACTGGTGGCCGTCTGGCTGAAGGATGAGAAAGAGACCACCCTAAAGCGTTTCTACCTGGAGGGCGGACGGGTACGCTTGCAGCCAGCCAACCCGACCATGGAACCCATCTACGCGCATCCAGCCAACGTGGAGATCCAAGGAAAAGTGGTTCTCGTAATCCGCCAACTGAACTGACGCCAAACCTTAAAATTTCTGGGGACCAGCATTTTGAGGCGATTTCCCCTTGACATAGAACGCTTGTTCTGGTATAATATGACTAGAACAAGCGTTCTATTTTGTTAAGAAAGGGGTCGAGATGAAGGGTAGATTGGCGAGCAAGCTATGCGCTCAGCGCAGTGTGGATGGCGATGGTCGAATCATCTGCAAGAAGATCGTGGAGGGCGACAACGAAGTCTCGCCCAACATCTGTCGGGACTGCCCAGCCAAGCAAGTCTCCTGCGACAGGCTGCGCTTTTCACTGGAGAAGTTCTCCCCCACTCCCATTGTGGTGCGCTACGGCAATGGCCACACCGAAGTGTGGAACGATGAGCCGTCCCGGATCAGCTTCCAAAGAGCGGCCTGCGCGGCCAAGATCGTCCCCATCAGCGATCCCCGCCAGTGTGCGGCCTGCGCGCTGCGAACCGCTGGCGAGCCAGTGCTTGAGGAGATTCGTCTGCCTCAAGTGGTTCGC
>CAZGKH010000518.1:0-3238 GCA_964525665.1 uncultured Anaerolineae bacterium
CTGCTCGTGTGGCCGCTGCGTTGAGCACCGAACGTATCCTCGACCTGCAAGCGCGGCGGATGCCCCTGGTCGTGGTGGACCGTGACCTTCCTGAGGCCGCCGTGGACTCGGTGCTGACCGACAACGCCCAGGGAGGGTGGCTGGCCACCCATCACCTGGTCGAACTGGGACACCACCGCATCGGCTGCATCACTGGCCCCTCGGACATCACGCCCAGCGCCGAACGCATCACCGGCTACCGGCAAGCCCTGGACGAAAGCGGCATTCCCGTGGACAAAGCCCTTATCGTTAGGGGAGACTTCCAGTACGACAGCGGCTACCAAGCAGCAAGCCAACTCCTCCAGATGGACGATCCGCCAACGGCCATTTTCGCCTGCAACGACCTGATGGCCATCGGGGTGATGAGCGCAGCCCTGAAACTGGGATTGCATATCCCCGCCGACCTATCGGTGATCGGGTTTGACGACGTACGCCTGGCTTCGTTCGCCAATCCACCTCTGACTACCATCGTTCAGCCCAAGTATGAGATCGGTGTGATTGCGACAACGATGTTGCTAGAGCGCATGCACGATCTTGAGATGCCGGCGCGCCGGCGTGTGTTCGAAACCAATCTCCTGGTTCGCCAGTCCACAGCCCCTTGGGGAGGGTAAAAGCCTATGACAGCACGAATAACCGTCGTCGGTAGCTTGAACATGGACCTGGTCGTCCGCTCTCCGCGCATCCCCCGGCCCGGCGAGACGATCATCGGCAGCGGATTCCACTACGTGCCCGGTGGAAAAGGCGCCAACCAGGCCGTGGCTGCTGCCCGGCTGGGAGCCCAGGTTTCACTCGTAGGACGAGTTGGGCAGGATGGGTTTGCCAACTCGCTACTCGAAAGCCTGGCCGCCGATGATGTAGATCACACCTTCGTCATCCAGGATCGAGAAGCAGCTACGGGCGTGGCCCTTATCGTGGTGGACGACGCTGGGCAGAACAGCATCGTCGTCGCCTCAGGGGCCAACATGCGCCTCTCCCCCACCGACGTGGAGGCCGCCGAAGCGGTCATCGCCGGCGCCGACGCACTACTGCTACAACTGGAGATCCCCCTGGAGACAGTGATCCGAGCGGCCGAGCTCGCCCGCGCTCAGCAGGTCCAGGTTATCCTCAACCCGGCCCCTGCCCGCGCGCTGCCTGCCGAACTGCTGGCTCTCGTGGATGTGCTCATCCCCAACGAGAGCGAGACGGCGCTACTGACGGGGATGCCCGTTGGAAGCCAGGCCGAAGCGGAAGCGGCTGCCGACGCGCTGCGAAAGCGGGGCATCGGCGCCGTGATCCTCACCCTGGGCGAACAGGGCGCGCTGCTGGCGCGAGAGACAGGGGCGCATCTTTTCCCCGCCTTCGACGTGACACCGGTGGACACTACGGCGGCGGGCGATGCCTTTGTGGCCGGCTTTGCTGTGGCCCTGGCCGAAAGCAAACCATTGGCCGAGGCAGTGCAGTGGGGGAACGCAGCGGGCGCTCTAGCCACAACCAAACTGGGCGCTCAATCCTCTCTACCCACCCGCTGGGCATTGGAGATGTTTTTGGCCGAAGGGAGCTCGGTCGGAGACCTTCGCCCATCGAGATTTGTTTCTCGCCCATCGAGATTTGTTTCTTAGTTAGTGAGGGGACAGCACATGAAGAAGATCGGACTACTCAACCAGCCCATCTCGTCAGTCATCGCCAGTCTGGGCCACATGGACACCCTGGTCATCTCCGACGCCGGCCTGCCTATCCCGCCGGAGACGCGGCGCATTGACCTGGCGCTGACCGAAGGCATCCCCACCTTTCTCGACACGCTGCGCGCCGTGCTGATCGAGATGCAGGTGGAGCAGGCCATCATCGCCGAAGAGATGCTCGAAGCAAGCCCTGGCGTCTACGAAGCGATCAAGAAGATACTAGCAGACGTGCCCATCGCTGCCGTGCCCCACCTCATATTCAAGAACCAGACTCGCTCGGCGCGAGCAGTAGTCCGCACCGGTGAGTTTACGCCCTATGCCAACATCATCCTGGTGGCTGGTGTGGTGTTCTAGCCGGAGAAACGATGCATAAGCGTACTCTAAATCTTCGTGATCTGTCACAACGGTTCGGGCTGGCCTTCTCGTTCTTTCTGCTCTGCGTCGTGCTCACTCTGCTCTCCAATCGCTTCTTGACGGTGAGCAACGCCGTCAACCTGCTGCGCCAGTCCACCATCAACGGCATCATCGCCGTCGGGATGACCTTTGTCATCCTCACCGCCGGGATTGACCTTTCAGTGGGAGCAATCTTGGCCCTGAGCACTGTGGTCACGGCCGATCTGCTGCAAAAGGGGGCGCCCGTCCCGCTGGCGATGCTGGCTGGACTGAGCCTGGGGACAGGATTGGGTCTGGTCAACGGAGTCATCATCACCAAAGCGCGGGTCCCGCCCTTTGTGGCGACGTTGGGCATGATGACGGTCGCCCGGGGGCTGGCGCTGACCTACACCCAAGGCCGCCCCATCACCGGCCTGCCCGACGCTTTCCGCTTCGTGGGCACCGGTTCGCTCGGTCCGATCCCGATGCCCATCGTCATCGCCAGCTTTGCCTTCCTTGCAAGTTATATTCTGCTCACTCGCACGCGGGTGGGGGAATATATTTTTGCCTTGGGCAACAACCCCGTCGCCGCCCGCTACGCCGGCATCGCCACCGACCGGTACACCTCGTTTGTCTACGCGACATCCGGCCTGCTGGCAGCGCTGGCGGGGATGATCCTGGTAGCCCGTCTCAACTCTGCTCAACCCACAGCCGGCGCGGGCTATGAATTCGACGCCATCGCCGCCGTAGTGGTCGGTGGGACCAGCTTTGCTGGCGGCGAGGGCGGCTTGGGAGGCACAATGCTGGGAGTACTGGTCATCGCCGTGCTCAACAACGGTCTGAACCTGCTCAACATTTCTTCGTTCTATCAACCGGTTGTCACCGGAGTTGTCATTGCCCTGGCATTGCTGCTCTACCGAGCGATACGATAAGTCGCTCGCCATCTATCGAAAGGAGGTGATACGATCTCGAAACAACCTGTGGTCTATCCAATTCCATCCGTTTTGCAGTCAGAACAGTACAAACAGTCCGTAGCACCTACTAGATTTGAAAGGAGAAGATACTACGATGAGAAGGAAACTATTGTTAACGCTGATCGTCATAGCGGCTCTTTCGCTGCTGACGACGCACTGTGCAACGCCTACACCAACAGTCACACCAAAGGCCAC
>CAZGKH010000519.1:0-3222 GCA_964525665.1 uncultured Anaerolineae bacterium
CCCCCACCAGCAGTGAAACCCGTGCCCCGAAGAGGAGACGGCTGAAGATGTCTCGACCGAAGAGGTCTGTACCAGCCCAGTGTTCGCTGCTCGGCGGCAGCAACTGCTCCTCCACAGCTACGGCCAGGGGGTCGTAAGGGGCGAAGGCCGGCGCTAAGACGGCTGTGGTTGTCAGGATCACGATGAAAACAAGGGATAGCATAGCTCCTTTGTTGCGCCGTAATTGCCGTCGAGTGATTAGAGGGGAGGGGTCCCTCCTCGGTATCGTTTTTCGAGTTGGGATAGGGAAGCGGCGTTTGCCTATCCTTCCAACCCTTGTGCTGAGCCCAGTCGAAGTATCCAACTTCCAGCTTCCAACCTAATCGTAGTGGTATCTGTTCACCTTGTGCTCGCAGCGGACCCTAGTCCGCTGCCCTGAGCGCGCAACCGAGCACCGATAACCGCCCGACCTGCCCGGGCAGCGTCACAACGGGCTGCGGAGACCACTGGACTAGGGTCCAGCGGGAGCAGGGGAGTAGTTACTCGTAGCGGATGCGGGGATCAATGACGGCGTATGAGATGTCTATCAGCAAATTGACCAGGGTGTAGACGGCAGCGGCCAGGAGAACTGTACCTTGAACGATCGGGAAATCCTTCCAGAGGATGGCGTCAACCACCAGCCGACCAAGCCCCTGGCGAGAGAAAACGGTCTCAGTGACCACCGTGCCGCCCAGCAAGTAGCCGAACTGCAAGCCCATGACAGTGATGACTGGAATGAAGGCGTTCTTGAGGGCGTGGCGGGACACCACCAGACGCTCGCTCAGGCCCTTGGAGCGGGCGGTGGTGATGTATTCCTGCCCCAACACTTCCAGCATGGAGGATCGTACCAGGCGGGCAATGGATCCCGAAGAGGCTAACCCCAGCACGATGGCGGGCATGACCAAGTGTTTCAGGCTGCCCTGTCCCGTGGCGGGCAACCAGCGCAGCAGCGAACTGAAAAGCAAAATGAGCAGGAGTCCCGACCAGAAGATGGGCATGGAGGCGCCGGCCACCGCGATGGTCACGCACAGGCTATCCACCCAGGTGTTTCGCTTCAGGGCAGCGGCGATGCCCAGGGCGGTGCCGATGGTGATAGCCACCAGCATCGCCGCCACCGCCAGTTGGACCGTGTGGGGCAACTGCTCCACGATAGTCCGGGCGACGGGGCGATTGGTGAAAATGGAGCGCCCCAGATCCCCGCGTAGGGCGTTGGCCAGGAAGCGACCATACTGAATGTAGAGGGAGTCATCAAGGCCCAGTTGATGGCGCAGTTGAACGATGGATTGGGAGGAGCCTCCGGATTCGGCCAGCATCAACTCGGCCGGGTCGCCCGGCAGGAGGTGCATCATGAGGAACACCAAAGTCGCTACACCCCATAACACCGGGATGGAGGTAATCAAGCGCTTTCCGACATATTGAAGCATTGCCAACGCTTTCAAATGAGCAAGGGAGCACAATGGAAGCCCGATGCTAAGGACATCGGGCTGAAAGAGCGAAGCCCTTCGGGCTGGTCAATCGTAGCCTCGCAGGAGCTTTGCTCTTTCAGCGTGGGGCTTCAGCCCTGCGCATCCTGCCGATCACTTGCTCTCTGCTAACTGTACATCATACAGCCACGGGAACCAGCCGCGTAAGTCGTAGCGCAGCCCCTTTACCTGAGAGTTGGCCGCGTTCAGGTTGACGTAGTCGCGGATGGGAATGATCAAGGCCTGGGCCATGATGATTTGCTGGGCCTCAGCGTATAGCTCCTTGCGCTTCTCAGGGTCGAGAGTGCGAGCTCCTTGCTCCAGCAAGTCATCCAGCCTGGGGTCTCGAGCTTTGGCCCAGTTGAAACCGCCATCGGAGTGGAAGAAGGTGCGCAGGATGTCTGGGTCGCTGCTGGAGAGGGTGAAGGGGATGAGATGGTGCTTCCCTTCGCGGGCCGCCTCCAGTGCCGCCGGGTAGGCCACCACCTGGCTCTGCATCTCAACGCCCACGGCTTTGAATTGGGCCTGCAGGAGCTGAGCCACCTCAGGCATGAATCCCCAGCCCATGAGGTAGGCTTCTATCTTAAGTGGCTGACCGTCTTTCTCCAGAATGCCATCGCCGTCCGCATCAGCCCAACCGGCTTCTTTCAAAAGGACTTTCGCCTGCTCAGGGTCGTAATCGTAAAGCCCAACCACTTGTTCGTCATAGCCTATCGTGACAGCGTTCAAAGGGCCATAGGCCACTGGCGAGAGATCCTTGAAGATGGCTGCCACGATAGCTTCTCGATCGGCCGCGTAGATCAGGGCCTGGCGGACCCTGAGGTCGTCGGTGGGAGGCCGCTCCGTATTCAGGAATATCTGGAGGGGTGTGCCGGGCAGGGCTACCGGGATCAACTCAAAGTCAGGGTCATCGGACACGCGTTGGGCATCCTGGGGCGGAATCTCACCCATGACCTGAGCCTCGCCTGACTCCAGGGCCAGGGCGCGGGTGGCTGGCTCCACGAAGAAGCGAAACTCGATTTCCTCTAGATAGGCCGGCCCCTGGTGGCCGAAGATAGCGGGCGCCCAGTTGTAGTCGGGGTTGCGTGTCAAGGTCAAGTGATCCTTGGGGACGTACTCCTTGAACATGAAAGGCCCAGTCCCCACCTGGTGCATCTGGTAATCAAGGCCCCACTTTCTTACGGCGGCGGGCGAGGCCATCCCCAGATAGACCTGGCTGAGGGAGTCCAGCAGCGGGGCGAAGGGCTCCTTGAGGTGCACCTTGACGGCATCATCGTCCATCACTTCGGCGTGGTCGTAAGGCCCCAGCATGAAGACGGCCTTCTGCGATTTGGTCTGGGGGTCAGCGATGCGGTCTAAATTGAACTTCACCGCTTGGGCATTGAAGGGGGTGCCATCGTGGAACTTGACATCCCGACGCAGGTGGAAGGTGTAGGTCAGACCGTCGTCGGAGACCTCCCAAGACTCGGCCAAGCCGGGCACGAACTTGCCATCCAGGTCTTGCCACACCAAGGTGTCGTAGACGCTGGTCAGGGGAATGCCCAGCTCTGAGGAGGCGTTGACGTGGGGGTCAATGCCCGAGGGAGCCAAAGTGAGGCCGTAGACCAATTTGCCGCCCGTGGCAGCAGGCGCCGAGCTACAGCCTGCCAGTGTCGAGACTAGCACTACTGTTATCATCGCCAAGCTGACTACCTTAGTGAGTTTCATCTTTTGTTTCCTCCTGATGTCTAGTGTATTTTCC
>CAZGKH010000520.1:0-3216 GCA_964525665.1 uncultured Anaerolineae bacterium
GCCTTCATCTCCTCGTGCAACTGCGAGATGATGACCTTGCGCACCAAGAGGCCTTCCTGTTCTGGGAACTTCACCCCTGCCTCCATAGCGGCCTCGACATCGGGAAGCTCCCCCTCGATCAGCACGAACGACTTGCCCCCCAGGCCATTGGCCAGGCGCAGCTCCAGGAGCGAGACATCGGCGGCTTTGGCAGCGGCGTCGGCGGCGACGATGCAGGTTGCCACCGTTACGGTCTCAATGATACCCAGGGCTTCGCCTTTGCCCGGCGGAGTGGCAGTGGCCAGGGCCGGAAAGATGAAGCGGTGCACGTTGGGCAAGAAAAGCTGGTCCACGACAGCGTCGGCTCCGGTTTCGATACCTTCTTGCAGCGACTCGTACACAGGGTCGGTGAGTCCGCCTACGAGCACGATGTACTTGCCGGGACATACCGGACGAGCCTCCAGCAATTCCACGGGGGCCTTCTTCATCATCGCGTCGCCAGCTTCGATGCCGGCCGCGATGCTGTTGGTTTCAACCAGACCGATTGCGGGTTCCATCGCCATGACAATCCTCCATTCCTCTACTCAAACTCAAATCCTTTCTTGGTAAAAAGCTTCAAGCAAGCATCTACGACCCCAGTATCATACAGGATACCCCTATTCCGAGAGATTTCCTCCAGAACCTCACCCAGGCAGCGAGATTCCCGGTAAGGTCGGTGAGAGGCCATAGCATCAACGACATCGGCTACGGCCAGGATCCTTGCTTCCAACATGATCTCCTCGCCCGATAGCCCTTGAGGATAACCAGAGCTATCTATTCTCTCGTGATGCTGAAGCACGATTTGGGCCACCGGCCACGGGAACTCTACAGTCTTCAATATGTCGTAACCAATTTGGGGGTGGGCTTTGATCAGACCCCATTCGAGTTCGTTCAATCGTCCGGGCTTGCTGAGAACCTCGGCCGGTATGCTGATTTTGCCGAGGTCATGGATCAGCCCGGCCATACGGATTCCCTCGAGCTGATCCTCTGAGAGGTTCATATCCTTGGCGATTGCACAGGCCAGCTCTGCTACCTGCCGTTGATGGCCAGCCGTATAGGGGTCCCTCATCTCGATTACTGAGGTCAGAGTATGGATCGTATCATCTAAGGCTTTTCTCAGTTTCTTGAAACTCTGTTGAAGTTCTTTCTCTACTCGCTTGCGCTCGGTGATGTCCCACAAATATGAGCTAGTACCAATGATTTCGTCTCCTTCTCTCAACACAACGGCATCTACTTCAAGGCATCTGATAGATCCATGTTTCCCGACTCCTCTGAACTCGTACCTTGATGGGACATCTTTGCCTTGAGTGCGTCCTATATGATATTCCATGACCCTGTCAACATCATCAGGATGAACAAGCGTCTGGATTGATCGCTGTTTCAGCTCTTCAGTGGAATACCCGAACCACTCTCCAAATGTTTCATTGAAATATCTGAAACGCCCTTCTCTGTCATCCATTATGATAGCAATACCTGCTTTCTCAACCAGGTCTCTGTAACGCTCTTCTGACTCTTGTAGAGCCTTCTCCGCCTCCCGCTTCTCAACGGCCCTGCGGATGGTCACCAGCAGTTGATCTATGTCGTAGGGCTTCTGCAAGTAGCTATAGGCGCCCAAGTTGACCGCCTCGATGGCCGAGGTCTGGGAAGCATACCCAGTGAGCAAGATGCACTGTGTGCTTGGAGAGCGCTTCTTGATCTCGCCCATCACTTCCAAGCCAGACATGTCCTCTAGCCTGAGGTCAATCAGGGCTACACTGAGCATCCCATCCACGACCCGATCCAAGGCCGCTTTCCCTGTGGCAACGCCTATGGGTATATACCCCTTGTCCTGGAGGATACCGTAGATAACTTTCCTGAATCCAGGATCATCGTCCACGATAAGTACAACATGATTGGTACTCACGACTCACCTCGCTAGAAATATGATCTGCCCCATCCACTTCCGGCATCCTGATATCGCTCAGAACACAAGTGTATGCGACCATCAGCCGTGGTGACCCGGTGATCAAGCCGCGATCACGATGTGTGCGCCAGTCACCGCCTCCACCTTGCCCGGGATAGAGGCGTGAACGCTGGCCCCCAGCTTGCCTTCGGGAATCTGGGCGATCAGATCGCCGCGCTGTACCGTGTCGCCGATCTTGACCACCGGCTGAGACGGCGCCCCGATGTGCTGCCTGAGCGGGATGGCAACACGCTTCGGCTGGTAGTTCCGGTCATCCAGAGGACAGATGCACTCTTCCTCGTACTCAGTCAGCCCCAGCCGGGCCACGAGGCGTTCCATGGGCACATGGCGATACTCGCCCATGGGATGGGGCGTCAGGTCGGAGCGCTTGTGAACGACGTTCTTCCAACCTTGGGCCGCCAGTTGGCGTTTAATCTCTTTGTAGTAGGCCATGGGCGAAAGCTCCAGCGGACAGGCATAAGCCTCGCACAGCCTACATTCACAGCACAGCACAGCCGCCGTTACGATGGCCGTAGGCTCGATCAGACCATAATTGATGGAGCGCATTACTTTATGGGGTTCCAGGTCGTGTCCTAGAAGGTAGCGGGGGCAGAGGTCGGTGCAATCGCGGCACTGATCGCAGGTGGAGCGACCCCGCTTGACCCACGACCCCAGCGGGCGACCGAGGTAGCGAACTACGACGCTGTTCCTGGGCAACACGATCAGGCCGGTGGTAGTTTTGGTGATAGGCTCAAAGAGATCCTGGGCCAGTCTGCCCATCATTGGCCCGCCGACCACCACCGCGTAATCTTCCTCGGTCCTCGTCGTCCAGCGGGGAGTTTTGATCCCGCCAGCCCAGGCCACCGCCTCGCCGATGGTGGTGCCAATGGGCAGGTTCAGGGTCTTGGGCTCGTTGACCGCGCCGGTGACGGTCAGCAGCCGATGGGTGACGGGAATCCCCTTCTGCGCCCTGGCGACGTTGAACAGCGTGCCCACGTTCTGGACGATGCAGCCCACGTGAAGAGGCAGCCCCGTCTCCGGGACCAGCCGCCCCGTGACCTCGTGGACCAGGACAAACTCGTCGCCGGCGGGGTAGTGGCTCTCCATCAAATGCAGGGAGATGTTCCCGTCCACCATCCCCCCCAACTTTGGGGGGGACAGAGGGGGGGCGCGCATAGCTCGCTGCAATGCGGCTACCGCGTCGGTGTACTTCCTTTTCAGAGCTATGACACCCCTCTCAGCGCCGCTGGCCCGCA
>CAZGKH010000521.1:0-3212 GCA_964525665.1 uncultured Anaerolineae bacterium
GTGACTGGCGCGTCTTCTATCCAGGCCTCAGGGGGCGCCGGTTCCGGGCAGACAGGGTGCTCGACCACGTCGAACTGGGCGTCGCTGTGGGAAACCTCGACAGGCACATCGCTGGGGAACAGCACCCGCAGGCGGTGATCGCGGGCGTGATTGTCGAAGGTGATCTCCATATCCAGGCGCGGGCTGTCCTCGGCCAGAGAGAGCGTCACGCTCAGCGGGCAATTCACGGTCGCCTCGCGCCGTCGTCGTCGGCGGTCGTCCAGGCCCACAGGCAGCGACCAGTCATAGTCCAGCCGGTAGCGCTGCACGGTGGGGCCATTGGCCAGGCGAACGATACTCGGCGCCAGCCCCAGGGTGTTGTAGACCCGGTCCTCGGCCGGGTAAGAGTAGTTGTAGCCGTCGCCGCTATCGCCGCCATCCTCCAGGTAGCCCAGGTCGGTGTACACCTGGCCTGTGGCCTTATCGGTGACAGTCAGCGTGCCGCTAGGCGCGATCTCGACCTTCAGATGAGCGTTTTCCAGCACGTTGTGTGGGTGCGTCTCAATGGCAAACTTATTGGGTTTGGGATCGGGGCGCGCGCCGTAGACCGCGTAGCCGTAGGCCGGCACGTGGGCGTGGAAGGAGATTTGGGCGCGAACCACGTCACTAAAGGTCAGCCCACTCCCCAAGGGGCGGTTGACCGTCGTCCGCGAGAGAGATTCGATCTGCAAAGGAACCTCGTCACCCCTGGTCCTCAGGCCCACGGACTGAGGGTCGCTGTCCAGAGGGCGCAGGTGCAGGCCCCTAAAGCTCGGATCGGGCAAGATAGGCGGGTTGCCGCCCCATTCGATATGCGGACGCCAGCGGTAGATTTCGAGGAAATCCATTTCTGGGGTGATCTCGTCTGGCGGTTGCGGCGCGCGAGACACAGCCCAGCGGTTGAGAAAACTCACCGGCAGATCGAGATTCACCGTCACCACGCCGTCCCAATCCCAGGCCAGGCCGTTGAACAGCACCAGCGCCACTTCGTCTTTGACCAGGACAGAAAGATCGAGCTGGTTGGCCAACAGGTGAAAGCGCTCGGCGGTCACCAGTTCAGCGATCTCGGTGGCCCAGGCGAAGCGAGTTTCCATCTGAGAGTGCACGGCGTCTACGCTACACCCACCGATGGAGTCATGGGGATGGTTCTTGAGTAGCCATTCCCAGGCTTTCCAAAGGAAGCTGGCGGGGTATTCCTCGCCCAACGTCCACATCAAGGCCGACCAGGGCTCAGCCCAACGCTCCAGCAGTGTTTGCGTCCGCTCGTTCTGCATCTTGTTGTAGATGCGGGAGGAGAGAACGTTGGGCAACACCCGCATCACGTGGCGGTTGGGCGTGCGGTTGGTGTCGCGCAGCTCGCCACGCACCACCTGAAGCGAATCGGGATCCGCAGCAGCTTCCAGGGCGGCAAAGTATTCTTCCAGCGACGCCTGCACGAAGCTCACCCCTTCTGTGCGGGCATTGGCCGTTTGCAGAAGGAGCGGCAGATCCTCGCGGGCCTCCATGTGGTCCACTCCGTTCATGGCCAGCAGCACGGAGGTCGTGGCGCGCCTGGCTTCTTCGCGAGCCAGAGATTGCAGATCGCCCACGGCGGCCTGGAGATCGCTCGACAGAATCGCTGCGTTGGTGTAGCCGGCATAGGTAGGCAGGTGGCGCAAAAGCACGCGGCTGCCATCGGGGGATTCCCACCACAGCTCGGAGCGCAGGCCCGTTTCATCCAGCCCACGGAAGTGCATGGCCGTGCCGATGCCAAAGCCACGCAGAATCTGAGGCAACTGGGAGATGTGACCAAAGGTATCGGGAACGTAGCCAACCTTTTGCACGTGGCCGAAATCGGCCGCCATGCGGTGGCCCAGCAGCAGGTTGCGCACCAGCGATTCGCCGCTGACTAGAAATTCATCGGGCAGGATGAACCACGGCCCCACGCCCAACCGTCCAGCACTGACGAACTGCTTCAGCGAGTCTCGCTTCTGCGGACGAATTTCCAGGTAATCCTGCAGCAGGCTCGTTTGCCCGTCAAGGTTGAAGTGGACAAAGTCTGGGTCTCGTTCCAGGAGGTCCAGCAGCTTGTCCATCAATCGAACCAGCCGGACGCGGAAGTATTGAAAGGGGGCATACCACTCGCGATCCCAATGTGTGTGGGCGATGACGTAGACCGTGTAGTCCTGGGAGGGGGTGTTATCTGACATTGAGGAAACTCCTTTCATGATTGCTCAGGCTGGCGGTTGAAACCGCGCCTGGAGAGCTAAAGCTGACTGTCCACCTACGTGGACAGCGCGTCCACGCAGGTGGACGCCCGGCTGAAAGCCCTGGAGAGGCGATTTCAATCGCAGCTTTCATTGAACAGAGGCAGAGAGAGGGTAGACGCCGTGCTCGACGATGACATCCAGCATGGCTTGGCGATTCTCATCGGGGATAGGCATATTCTGATCGGCCCAAAGCAACAGGCCGCCTCGCGGATCACGACCCAACTGCTCCATGCGCAGCAGGGTCTCCTGGCGGACCTGAGCTGGCGTGCCCAGCATCATGGTGATCTGCGTGTCCACTCCCCCCTCGAAGACCAGGCGACCGGCGAAACGCTCCCCCCACTCAGCCAGATCGTTGGCCCTGGCCTGGCAGGGGTTGATGATGTCCACGCCGATCTCGATCAGGTCGTCGAGGATTTCGGTGATGTGACCGCAAGAGTGGAACTTGACCCATTTCCCCGCCGCCTTGTAGACTTTGATGACGCGCGCCAATTCAGGCTTGATCAACTCACGCCACAAAGCTGGCGACATGATCGTGGCTCGCTGGGTGCCGTAATCGTCACCCACAAAAACGCCGTCTATGTCACATTGCACATATTGCCGGGCGATGGCTATCTGGTAGTCCATGATCTGTCTGAAAAGCCGCCGCACCCGTTGTTTATCGCGCAGCATGGCCACCAGCAAGTTGTCCATGCCCATCAGGAACCAGGCGCGCTCAAAGAGAATGTTGGGGTGAAAGCCCATCAGCAGGAACTGCTCGCGGACGACGGTCTCCAGCATCTCCAGGGTGGCCTTTTTGAGACGGAAGATAGGCTCCGGTGGCTGGAAGTGATCCAGGTCGTGAGGGCTTTTCAAGGGGTGATCCTGGACCATCGGGAGGTATTCCGCCAGCTCGAACTCCCAGGTCACGCCCCAGCGGTCCGTGCCCGCCTCGCCCATCCACATCAT
>CAZGKH010000522.1:0-3160 GCA_964525665.1 uncultured Anaerolineae bacterium
GCTTCGTTTTTGACGGTGGCTATCACCGAGACGTGAAACTTCTTGCGATGGGCGAGGTCTCCTGACCGAGCCCTCACCGCCTCGGTCGGGAGACCTTCGGCGATCAAGAGTTGGGTCAAACGCTCCTCCTCTATCATTCATTGGACCCAAAACTGCTCTGAGATCCAAGGAGACCCAAGGGCCTTGCCGTCGGGCAGCCGGACCAGTCGCCCTTTCAGATGGTAGCTGCCCTTGGGAGCATCCGATGGGATAAAGACGTCGTATTGGCCCCGCACTATCTCCCCGACCTTCCAGTCAGTGGTTGGATAATTCACGCTAGCCGGGTTGGCCTGTTGGGTGACTCGGATGTTTCCCTCGCTATCTAGCAATTGCAGAGTCAACTGCCAATTGTCCTGCGGCGCACGAAAGGCTCGCCAGTAGAGGTCCAGGTGAAGGACGTCGCCGGGGTGGAGAGGCTCGGCGGGCTGGTGCTCATAGCCCAG
Organism: uncultured Anaerolineae bacterium; assembly: GCA_964525665.1. Lineage (GTDB taxonomy): Bacteria > Chloroflexota > Anaerolineae > VGOG01 > VGOG01 > CAYMKL01. The sequence continues at coordinate 483 of CAZGKH010000522.1, forward strand.
TTTGTACAAGTTGTAGCCCAACAGGGTCAAGTCAGGGTATTGGATTTCCACCTCGTGCTGCATCTTCAGCGAGATCAGAGAAGGCGGCCTACGGGGGCGCTGTACCCTAATTGGATTTAGAGCAAAGTGATCGTCATGAGCCTGGTCTTCCTCGCTGACGACCAGGCGCTGGCCAGAGGCCGGACTGTACATGCCCACCTCGATCCGATGCGTACCAGGCGGCGTGCCCGGACGGATGAGAACGCCGTAGTTGTCGACTACCGTTTCCCCAGGCTGCCAAAGGGTAGTGATGTTCATCCCGTCGCCTGGCTCGCTGTCCCATTGACCCACGATGTGACCAGCTCTATCCAAGACGTGGACAAACACCTTGTAGCGCTCTTGTGGTTGGGCCAGAGCTTGCCAGAAAAAGGTGAGCGGTAGGATGTCGCCCGCCTCCACCCCACGGCTGAAGAGGTTGTAGCCCAGGAGAGCGACTTCGTCACCCAGCTTCACGTCGAGGGGATTCTGTATCTCCTCCGTCGGGGCGGTGGACACGTCATATACAGCCAGGCGGACACCGCCGTACCAGCTATCCGAAGCTTTGTAGGCTCTTTCTGCCAACCAACTCTCTACGAATCGGCCGGGATCGCTTTCGTCAACAGCCCACAGGACGGCGAAAAGGCGGTCATGCTCGGCGACAATTTCCGTCAGCTCCTCGGTCGTTTGGGTCTCATCCAAAGGCCGCGAGCGGGGCAGAGGGTAGAGGGGAGTGTCACCCTTGTAGTAGTAAGTGAAGATTTCCCACTGATTGGGGGCGTTGAGCAGCACCGCATCCCCATTCTTCTCCAGGGCGGAGATGTACTGGGCGATGCCGCGGTAGTCGTCTCGCGCGTACTGGGCGTCGTAGTAGTAGTTCTGGAGTGATGTGTTGGAAGCCACAGTGATGAAAATCAAGCAGGCAGCAGATAGTAGATAGCGGGTAGTGAGACGCTTTCCTGCTACACCACTCAATTGGATGATGCCCCGGGCGAGTATAAGGCTGAAGGCCGGACTCCCTACCAGGAAGAACTTGGGCCGGTAGGCAGGTCGCAGCAAAGAAAGGACGTACATCATCAGGATGGGAAAGAGGCAGTAAAGTAGAGGCAATGAGGCAATGAGGCAATGAAGAATGAGGGATTGTGACCGTTCTTCTGTTCGCCGAAGGTCTCCCGACCGAGGCGAAAGGGGCTCGGTCAGGAGACCTTCGCCCATCTGGGGAATAAGGGACTGTGACCGTTCATTCCCTTCCCCGCGCAGGGGGAGGGTTGGGGTGAGATTCACCCTCCCCCTGCCCCTCCCTACGAGGGAGGGGTGTATACTTGGCCAGGCGCCAGCGATGAAGATGACGGCAAAGCCCAGTAGCAGCAGGGGGACGTACTGCCCCCCTGCCGTAGGTCCCAGGGTGAAAAGACGGAACGCTTCCTGCACCACGAAGAGCAACCCATAGGATTGGCTGATGGACGGCCAGTTCGAGACCTGTCGAAAAGCGGTGGGAAGCCAGGGCGAATAGAGAACCACGACTGCCAACTGAATGATGACCCAGCGTACGGCTCGCCCTAATACCCTCTCTTGCCTCCAACTGATGACCAGCCAGATCCCGTAAAGCAGATTCTGCATGAATATGATGATGGGGAAAGAGTAGTGAGTGTAAAGGGAGAGGGCTGTAGCCAGGATGTAGAGTCCAGCCCACAAGTACAAGTTTCGAGTTTCGAGTTTCGAGTTTCGAGTCTTGGAGGCTTCTGCTTCTAGGAATCTTAAGAAGGAGTAAACAGAAAGGGCGCTGAGGGCAGCCAGCAGGATGTACATCCGGGTTTCCTGGGAGTAGTAGATTTGGAAAGGGGAGATGGCCGAGAGGAAGGCGGCGACGAGGCCCAGCCAATGATTGTAGCTTGCTTCCCCCCCAGGGTTGGGGGGGACCGAGGGGGGGCGCGAGAGGTGGCGGCCCAGGAGATAGGTCAGGTACACGAGCGCTGTCCCCAGCAGGGCGGAGAGGGCTCGGACGGCAAATTCGCTGTTGCCGAAAACGCGCATCCAAAAATGGAGCAGGTAATAATAGAGGGGGGGATGGATGTCGTGGGCAGCGCCTGCGGTGATGTAAGGCAGGCTGCGCCCGGACAGGGACACGCTGTTGCCCTCGTCGGCCCACAGGCTTTGCGCGTCGAGGCGGTAGAAGCGCAGGAAGGCGGCCAGGACGAGGATGAGGAGCAACGCGGTTTTGATCCGGTTCTTAGTATTACGTCTCCACCAATTCTCCAGAGTGCGCCAGATTCGCTGTTTTGACAAGAATGCCATCTATACTATACTATGCTCCTTGAAGATTTTGGATAGCTCTCTATTGTCCGGAAGATATGTCTTTTCTCTTTAGCCGGACCGCCAGATTCCATCCGCAGAGATTTCACCGCACTACCGCACGATGAAGCCATTGAGGGCCACGCCCTCGCCCAGGGCCGTGATTCGCACCCGGTGCTCACCGTCCGCCAGGCCGCGGGCGCTTGCCTCCCACTTCAGTCAACTCTCGCTGAATGTAGTCTCGCTGTGTCACCTTTGCCCACCCTCATCTTCTCCCAACCAGTGAACCCAGGACAGTTCATCCTTCACAACGTTAAACAATCGTCGGTCCGCTGTCCAGAACTCACAATTCACCATCTCGGCCAAGGCTA
>CAZGKH010000523.1:0-3159 GCA_964525665.1 uncultured Anaerolineae bacterium
TTCGTCATCATCCCCCTGGCCAACTTCAACAGCAGCAAAGTCTTCAGCAACATAGGCATCACCGTCCACCTGCCGGCCGGCTTCACCCCGACAACCATAACCTGGAACGCGCCCGACGCGACCGGCGGCACCCTCAGTTTCAGCGTCAACGGTGGTCGGCTGAGCGTGACCCTCCCCACGCTGGACACGGCCGCCGCCGTGGTGATCCGGGGAGGGAGCCCACCGTCCACATCCACACCGACACCGACGGCTACACCAACAGCAACCCAGACGCCGACGGCCACACCTACGCCGACACTGACGTCTACTCCGACTCCGACGGCCACGCTAAATCTAACCCAGACACCGACCCCGACGTCCACGCCGACGCCGACACCGACAGCCACCCCGACCCCGACGCCCACGCCGACCTCCGAAACCGGGATTGACAAGTGGTCGCTGTGGACGGGAGGCACGCAGCTACGCGGGGCCAACATCTGGCAGCGCCGCGTCTATCCCGAGCTGGATGGCCCCACCTTCCTGGGCCCCGGCCCCGTTGGGCCACCCTTCACCCAGCAAGACTTCGACAACCTGGCCGCGCTGGGCGCCAATTACGTCAACATCTCCCACCCCGGCCTGTTCACCGAAACCCCACCCTACGTCCTGGACCAGAACATCCAGGATAACCTGGACAACCTGCTGGCCATGATCGAGCAAGCCGGCATGTTCGCCGTGATCAGTGCCCGCACCGGGCCAGGTCGTAGCGATTTCACTTTCTACTGGGATGGGGCTGGCGACTGGTTCGATGAGAGCTATCTCAACGATTCTATGTGGCAGGATCAAGCCGCGCAGGATGCCTGGGGCGCGATGTGGGCCTACACCGCCCAGCGCTACAAGGACAACCCCATCGTCGTCGGCTACGACCTGATGGTAGAGCCCAATTCCAACGAGGTGGGCAGCGATGCCATCAACGATCTGCTGGACATCTGGGATCCGGAAGTGTTTTATGCCCAGTATGGGGGCACTTTGTACGACTGGAACCAACTCTACCCAGACATTGCCACCGCCATCCGTCAGGTGGACGCCGACACGCCCATCCTCATCGGCGGCAATGGGTACAGCGCGGTTGATTGGCTGCCCTACCTTGCGCCGACCGGCGACCCGCGCACGGTCTACACAGTGCATCAGTACGAGCCGTTTGTCTATACCCACCAGGAGCCTCCCCTCACAAAAACTTACCCGGGCGTGTTCGATACCGACTGGGACGGCGTTGACGATCAATTCAATCAAGCCTGGTTGGACGATCTGCTCTCGACGGTGGACGATTTCAAGACCACGCATAGCGTACCGGTCTCAGTGAACGAGTTCGGCCTAATGCGCTGGGAGCCCGGCGCGGCTGAGTTCATGGACGACCAGATGGATCTGTTTGAGCAGCGGGGCATGAACCACGCCCTGTGGGTGTGGGACCCGGCGTGGGAGCCGTGGACGCAGGAGGAAGATGCCTTCAACTTCCGCCACGGCCCCGACCCCAACAACCACGCCGACGTCGCATTGAGCGACTTGATGGACGTGATCGTTGGCCACTGGGGGCAGAACACGATATGGCCGTAGAACACGGATCGGCAGGATTTACGGATCAACTGCACCGGACTGAGGAAAAATCCGCGAATCCTGCGAATCCGTGTTCTAGAGGAGGCATGACCATGAAAACGATTCTCGCCGGACTATTCGCTGCTCTGATCTTGGCATCCCTGCTCATCGTCACCATTGGAGCCGAGAATATGACTTTGCCGTCAAACTCAGAGATCTCTGCTCCGTCCGATTTCGTCAGGCGGCAGGGGAATCAACTGGTTGTGGGAGCTGATGACCACCCCATTCGCCTGCGCGGAGTGAATCTCTCAGCCGACAGATTAGAGCCGGTAGGCGGCGGCGATTGGTTCCTGGGTACGTGCCAGGAACTGGCATCGAACACCTCGGCAACTCCGGTCACGAACTGGTATCAGGAAAAGCACTTTCAAAGCATTGCAGCTATAGGCTTTAATACCATCAGAGTTGACCTGCACTATCGCATCTTTGAAGATGACGCGAATCCTGGTGTCTACAAGGTATCGGGTTGGAATTTCCTAGATCATTATGTCCAGTGGGCCACTAATCACGGTCTCTATCTGATACTAGACCTGCACGTACCCCCAGGGGGACTGCAACCTACTGGAGGCGGCGGCGCCTGTCTTTGGGATGACGGAAGCAATCAGACAAGGCTGGTCAACCTATGGCGGGCCATCGCCCAACGATACGCAGACGAACCGGCGATAGCCGCTTACGATCTCCTCAATGAGCCTACTCCCACCCCCTCTGGCGAGCCAACGCAAGGAGCCAAAAAATGGCAGGCTCTGGCTCAACAGATAGTTAATGCCATCCGCCAGGTTGACCAGAACCACCTCATCATCGTCGAAAGGGTCAACTGGATCATGGCTGCCGATGGAACGTCTCCATTGTCAGACTGGAGTCTTCCTCTCCTATCTTCTTTCCAAGTATCTGTTAATGACAGCAACACCATGTATGACTTTCATTCCTACGACCCTATGGAGTATACCCTGCAGAATGAGGGCAACGTGCCCGATGATGGCAACTATCCAGGCGAGAACGAAACCCAGACCGCGAAGGATGGAACCACCTGGTCGCGGAATAAGAACTACCTGGATCATGAGCTGACTCTGGAAACGTGGGACAACGGCCCCATGTTTGTCGGTGAATGGGGTCCAAACTATTCGACCTTTAACCAGGTGAAAGGCGGTTTCACTTACATTCGGGATTTGTTCGATCTGCTGGATCAACACAATCTCCACTGGGCCTACTACTCAATGTTTAACCTCTATCAAGTTTCTTGCTGCGATAGCGGAGTGGTGTGTTGCAGCGGGGACAACCCAACCACTCCCAATACTGAGCTCATCAATCTGTTCACAGAGCTCTTCAGTACGCCGCCCCCCACGCCGACGCCCACGGCCACCAACACGCCTACACCTACCAGTACCCCCACCCCCACCAGCACCCCGGATGCTAGTCTCACCACCATCGAGATCCGGGACGAGGTGAAGGTTCCCCAGGTGAAGCGGTTTGGCATTGTTATCGGTTGGCGTGATCGCTGGGGAGCCGGCCAGATCCTGAAGAACCTGATCGACA
>CAZGKH010000524.1:0-3155 GCA_964525665.1 uncultured Anaerolineae bacterium
CTTCCGCCCTTTTGGGCCGAGCCTTGCTATCATCTTCGCCATGCCCTCGAGTGATGCCATGTAGTCTACCCCCCATGTTGCTCTGATTATACTATACCATATCAAGGTTAATACCAGGTAACAAACAGGTTAAAAGCTGGTTACAGAAGTGAAGGAAACGAAACAAGAACCTGAAAGGATTTTGGAGGCCCTCTCAGGTTCCTGTCAATGTAAATGACTTGCCACTTTTTACTCTGGTTGAAGCGATAGTCCTAGCTGCAGCGCAGGGTCGCCGAAAAGCGTGTAGGTCTCGATGAGGTCCTGGTAACCCCGGCCTTCATCAGACACACTCCGCTTGGCCCGCACGACGGCCTCGCCGAGGGTGGGGGCATCACTGGCGAAGAGGGCCTCGAACAGGGCCTTGACCAGGGCGTCTTGCTCGGCGGGCAGTAACTCGCTGGTGGGGGCAAAGGCGGCCAGCGCGCCCTTGCCCTCGGCTACCAGCAACTCCTCGGCCAGGCAATTCGCCTGGGGATGGTGAAAGTAGCCAGTGAGACAGGTGATGGTCACCACGAAGGGCAGCTTAGACCCGTTACGTAGGTCGGCGATGTCCGCAGAGCTGAACACCGCCTCCTTTGCCCAGACGTTGAGGGCAGCGTGGCCCACGTAATTGACGATAGCCGCCCCCTGGTTGAATTCTTCGATAATCTGGGCTGCGCTCTCTTCTGGATCGGCGGAGGCGCTCAAGTAGACCCTGGTCGCCTGGTAATCGGGGGGAAGTTTGTCTTCAATGAGGGCTTCAGAGGTAGCCTCGAAATCAGGCTGGTCGTCGTCGGCTACGAAAAGCACCCTCTTGCGCCATTCGCCCGGCGTTGGGTTGCGCTCGTAGCCAACTATCTTGTCCACCACGATTTGGGCCTCGGCCGCGCTGTTGACCGGCAGGCGACCGATGGCCATATCTGGCAGGGAATCATCGTCGAAGTCAACGAACCAGTTGTCGCTGGCTGTCTCGCCGACGAAGTAGGTCTGCACCAGATAAGTTGGGACCAGGTTCTTGTTGGGCGCCTTGAGGTTGTCCAGATAATCGTAGCTGGCGTCGCCCACCAGGAGGACGTAGCGGGGGGCTGGCTTGGCCCAATCTTTGTGGGTGTAGCGCAGAAAGTCACGGATGGCTGTGGGATCGGCCAGCCCATAGCTGAACTCATCGTAGACCTCTTCGATAGTCACCACTCTGACCTCCAGCCCCTTACTCTTTCGCCATTCGACCAGGGGCTTGATGCTCTCGTAGAAGTCTGGGTGGGTGATGACGAGGTAATCGGCCTGGTTGTCGGTAGCACGAAGGTCGGCAGGGTCAGCCAAAGTCATCCGCGTTGGCTCCTTGATGGCCGTTGAACTCACCGCCAGGTACCTTCGCTGGCCAGAGACTTCGTCTGAAAAAGAGACCGCATAAGCGTCATCATCAGGCTCAACGGCGTAACCACTCAGATGCGCAGCATTGGCCGGATCGGTGATGTCGAAGATGTGCACATCGGGCTGGCTGAACCCAGCAACTCGATAGTCCCCAACTTGTCCGTCGAACTGGAGATGGTCGTTCTCGGCAACGAAGCGGTGCTGATAGTTGATCTCATACCAATCGAGAAGGATAACATCGGCTTTGGCTCCGGTATCGCCAGGGGTCTCTATGAGAAGGGTGTTCTCCCCCTCAAGCAAATGCGATGTAGCCACTTCGACAAGATAAGTCTCTTGGCCGTCCCAGGCGGCGTCTGCGGCCAGGTGGTCGTTGAGGTGGATAAGAATGTGATGGTCTGGCTTGACAGAGTCAGACGTGCCGCCCAGCAGTGCCACTGTGAGATTGCCGTCGCCATCGGCCAGGTGGCGCAAGGTGAATGTGAAAGTGGCTGGGGTAGGAGCGATGAGCGATTGCCAGTGCCAACGGTCAACTCCTCGCGGGGACTTGGGCCAGTACAGGGAATTCTCCTCGCGGTGGAGGGTGGCTTCGAAAGAAAAGGGAAACGAAACAGTCTTTCCTGAAGACACTGGTCGTTCATCCATTCTCTTCCCAGTCGCCTGGCCAACGGTCAACCAGTAAACGTTGGCCGTGCTGTATTTGCTCTCGTTGGCCGTGCCGTAGAACTCGATGGCCAGGTCATCATCTTTTCCGGCGATCCAAATCGGCATCTCCTGGCCTTGACTGGTGAGTTGGATCGTGGCCGGCTCAGCGCTCTCGAGGTCCAGTCCTACCTCTCGCAAAGCAGACTGCGTTAGGCGGTATAGCCCGTCTTCCTCGACGGTTATCTTGACTTTGCCGGAAGAGACAATTGGCTCCTTTTCTGCTGGCGTGCAGGCCCAGAGGAATAGGGGTAATGTTAGTAGGAATAGAAAGACGATGGCAAACTGGTTATTTTTCATCAATAGCACTCTTATTCTGCTCTCGCCGGACGCTAGTTCGGCGGCTGGAGCAAGAGCGAAGCGTTTTCTGCTCTTGCCGGACGCTAGTCCGGCGGGCAGGGAAGATCAAGATCCACGGAAATAGATCATATCAGCAATTGAGTTGCATCTGTCAACGGAATCAGCGCCGGCTCTCCCAGCAGGTAAAACCGCGCACTTGACCAAACGTAGTCCTCAGCGCGATCCACCAGTTGCCAGTGGGGCTGAACCGGGTTATTGTGGGTGTATTCCATCTTCTGACGCAAGAAGTCGGGCGAAAACACATCTTTCGCATCGTAGCCTTCGTCCCACACCTGATAACGCTGTTTGTCTGGTCGCTGGACAGCCTCCCTCAGGAATTGCAACGCTTCTTGGTTGCCCTCAGCCTGGTATTGCCGCACAATGCGGTTGGCCACGCTGGGCTTGAACTCGCGCATCAAATCGCTGATGGTGTACTCAGTTGTGCACTGGACGATGAAGTGGACATGGTTCGGCATAACAGCAAAAGCGTGAAGTTTGAGGCTGTGCAGGATACGAACCATGTCCAGCACATCAACGATCAGACGCCGCATCAAGTCGCGCTTAAACAGGTGAACGCGATGGACAGCCGTCGTCGTCACAAAGTAGAGGTGCGAGGGATCGTAGTCGGGCTTCCATCTGGGCATATCAATCTCCTTTATGAGTAGTCACTGGTGGACTAGCGTCCGCCTGGAGCGAAAGGTGTAGTCTGCTCCCGCAGGACTCTAGTC
>CAZGKH010000525.1:0-3142 GCA_964525665.1 uncultured Anaerolineae bacterium
ACATCAGCGGCCACGCGCACGGCGACAGTCGCCGCCACACCCACTAACACGTCCACGCCACCCCGCACACAAACCCCAACCAGCACGCCATCGCCTACGTACACGTTAACACCCCCACCGACGCCGACGAAGACAACAACTCCGACCATGACGACAGCGCCGCCCGGCTTCGAAGTCTACCTGCCTCTCATCGTGAAGAATTACGCCGCAGTTACCCCTACTCCGACACTAACGCCGACCCAGCCAACAGCAACGCCCACTTCGACACCAACGCCCACCAGCACGCCGACGGCGACCACCGCCCCGACGCATACGCGAACGGCCACGCTGACGCCAACAAGTACGACGACAACTACGCTGATGCCGACCAGCACACCGACCCCGACTCCAACCGTCACCGCGACAGCGACGCCAACGGCAACCCTTTCGCCTACGCCCACTCCTACCTGGACACCGACAACGACTCCAACCGCGACACCAACGTCCACGCCAACTGAGGAAGCACCAAAGGCCATCGTAGCCTGTTCCAAAGACAGAAGCGTTTGCACCATTGATGCCGCCACAGATACGGTCCAGGAGTGCTCAAGTTCCTTTGGAAAAGGAAATGCTCTCCTCGATGTCGTTGTAACCCCTGACGGTCGAACAGCCATCGTCTCGAACTTTGACGGCAATATCATCTATTTCATTGATTTGACTGCCCCTACGCCCTCTGAACTTGGTTCGGTGACAACAGGCTTTTCGGCCGAAGACATGGCTCTGTCGCCTGACGGACGTTGCGCATTGGTCACTGATGGGGGAGACGGCAACAAAATCGCTTCAATTGATGTGCTGAACATGAGGCGTGTTCAAACACTTACAGTGTCAGGCGCCCAGGCAGTTGCTATAGCTGCCGATGGGGAGACGGTTCTTGTGGTAGACACTGAAAATGAAAAAGTATTGCTTCTCCACTTGGACTCGGAAGATTGTGAGCTTACCCAAACAGGACAAGTAGGAGGAACAGGTGATGTCCCGATCAATGTCGCAATCTCTCCTGATGGAAAAACGGCTCTGGTGGCAAACTTTTGGGATGATACGGTCACTGTCTTGCGAATAGATGGGCCAGGCGACGTGGTCAAGACAGGGCGGGTGAGAAGTCTTCCAGGAGCGCAACAGTCCATCGCTTTCAGCCCCGATAGTAGCAGGGCCTACGTGGTATCCGTAGATCCAGACCCTGACCAGCTTTCCGTGCTCAATGTTAATGGCCCAGGGGACGTCACTGGCAGTGGAATCAGGATAGATCTTCGCACCAGGACATCGTGTGGATTCTATGGGATAGATTGTCTCGCCGTCTCGCCTGATGGGACAAAGGCCTACGTGGGGAATCCATGTGATAACCCTGATTGGGGCAATCCGATTGATGAAGTGACAGTCGTTGATCTGATAGACCAAAGCGTGATGGGGGAGATCCCCGTGGAACGTTACCCTGTCGGAATTGCTTTTTTCCACATCAGGTAGACTACTGTCAGAGCCGACGGCTTGTGGTGCCCAATTACCCGCAAGACTACCACCGATGCGCAAGCCGTTGCCCATCAGTTTTGACATCTTGAAAGTTATGTGATAAACTAGCGTCATCTGATGGACACCTGGAGCCATCGGGGCCACGCCTCCAACTCTTGGGGGTTGTTTATTCCTTTGATGTCGGGCGTCTCTATTCGACATCCCTAGTTAGGTCACCAACAAGTGACAAAGGAGGAAAAGAAAAAATGAAAGGCCATCGAATCTTTGCCAAGCCTTGGTTTAGGATTGGGGGGATCTCCCTGGTTTTGGGAGTAGTGCTGCTCACGGTGGTGCTCAATTTGCCGGCGTCTGCTGAACCACCTGGCCCCGCTGCGACCGCGTATTCTCAGCAGGCGGATGCCTGGCGAGATGAGCCTGAGCCAGCGGCGACGCCGTCATCGGGAGGCAAGCCTGGCCATGTGTTTGTGGACACCTCAAACATAGTTTGGGATAGCCCCATGGAGATTACCGGCAGTGCCAACGGCTGGACCACCATCATGACCGAGGGCTTCGAAGGAGCCTGGCCTAGCGGCAACTGGACCGTGGGCGAGCAAGGGGCTGGCGACTACAAATGGGCCAAGAAGACCTGCAGATCCTACAGCGGGGACTATAGTGCCTGGGGCGTGGGCGGTGGAGCCAATGGTAGTAGCTTGCAGTGCGGATCCTACTATCCTAATAATGCCTACTCGTATATGCTCTGGGGTCCCTTCGATTTGAGCAGCGCCACCGCTGCCGAGGCCCTTTTCTACCGCTGGGTCCTGACTGAGTCAAACTACAATGATTACCTTTTGTGGGGCGCATCTATTAACGGCTCCAACTTCTATGGCACCATGGCTAGTGGGGACTCTGGCGGTTGGCAGTATACCAGCTTCGACTTGACCAATGTCTACACTTTGGGCGATGTGACGGGTCAGCCCCAGGTCTGGATCGGCTTCTTCTTTGCCAGTGACTCGGCCAGCAATTACCCCGAGGGAGTCTACATAGACGATATCACTCTTAGGGCAACAACCGGTGGAGACTGCCCCGGAGCGTCGGAAAACTCATATATCCAAGGAACAGACAACGAAAACAACCAACACTACGGATATGCCGATGGGGATATGTATCCCGGCAATATTGACTGCATTTACAACGAACGTGACAAACCCGAGTGGTGTGGGGGTGAACCGAACCCCTTAGCACCCATTGAATTCAATATTGTCGTTGATTCTCTGTCGTCAACCCCGACCAGTGCAGCGCTCAATATCCGTGCTTGGGACGTTGACGAAGAGGGAGCACCGGGGAACCCAGGTATAGAGCGGGACGAAGTCTACTTCAACGGGCACTTTGCTGGCACCTTGACGGGATGGGGCAGCCAGTGGAGCACTTCGCACTTCAACCTTAATCCCCTTTGGGTGAATGAGGGAAACAACCTGGTGGAAGTGTTGATAGACGAGTACGACAGTTGCTATTGTGTGAGCATTGACTGGGGTCAGTTGGTGCTGGGTGGCGGCGGAGGGGCGGCGTCCATCTACTCGGCGGCCTCCGATAGAACCTGCTATCAGCCTGGTTGGCCGGTGTACGTGCAAATGATACTTCGTACCACGTTGGCGAGTCAGGAGGTGCG
>CAZGKH010000526.1:0-3139 GCA_964525665.1 uncultured Anaerolineae bacterium
TCAACGTCGCCGATGATCTCTTCCACGTTGCCAGGGTTGACGTCGGCCACCAGAGGCTCGATGCTCACCTGGGAGTTGACCCGGCGCAGCTTCTCGGCGGCCGCCACCGCTTTGGGCAGCCCCCGGGCGACGTCCTCCTCGTCGAAAAGGATCTGTCGCTGCAGGTTGTTCAGCTCGATGTAGTCCCGATCCACGATCTTAACCCGTCCCACGCCAGCCCGCACTAGACTGCTAGCCACGACCGTGCCCAGCGCTCCGCAGCCGATGACCACCACGCTGGCAGCCAGCAGCTTCTCCTGGCCCACTTCTCCTACCTCAGCCAGGAGCATCTGCCTGTTGTATCGCTCCAGTGCAATCACCACCTCTACGCCCTATCAAACAGAGGCGTGCTCAAGTATCTCTCACCTGTATCCGGCAGGATGACCACAATAAGCTTTCCCTTGCTTTCGGGCCTGGCAGCCACCTGCAGGGCAGCATGGGCCGCTGCGCCTGAGGAGATACCGCCCAGGATCCCCTCTTCTTTCGCCAGCCGGCGGGCCATCTCGGCTGCGTCCTCATCAGTGACCTGGACGACCTCGTCCATCAGCTCTAGCCGAAGGACTTCCGGGACGAAGCCAGCACCAATGCCCTGAATCTTGTGGGGGCCGGGCTGGCCGCCGGAGAGGACAGGCGAGGCAATCGGCTCGACAATATCCTTCCTGAGAACCGGACCCTGATCTATATGCAGGCCCAGGTCAATCATCGCTCTCAAGGCATACCTGCCCTTAGCGGAAATCTGCATTGAAGTCCCCCCTTGTCGAACAATTATGGCAGAATATAGCATAGTTGAGTAATCCTGTCAACTATCCTCTACTTGTCAATATAACAAAAATGGCTATAATATAGCCACCGACGGGGCGTAGCGCAGTCCGGTCAGCGCGCACGGTTCGGGTCCGTGAGGTCGGCGGTTCAAATCCGCCCGCCCCGACTAGGTAGTCCCAAGCCCAAGGTCCAATGTCCTGAGTCAACGGCCTTGGGCTTTTGCTTTGACTTCGGACTTAGGACTTCGGACTTTCACTTCCTCCCACAGCTCATCTTGCTCGGCCAGGCCCAACTCGCTCAGGTTGAGCCCTCGATCCCGGCAGAGGCGCTCCATTCCAGAAAAGCGTCGGATGAACCGTTCGCAGGCCCGGCGGAGCGCGCTCTCGGCATCAACCTTCAACCAACGAGCCAGGTTGACCACTGAGAAGAGAAGATCGCCCAGCTCCTCCTCCCGCTCCGCGCCCCCCTGTGCCTCCCTCAGCTCCCCCACCTCCTCGGCCATCTTGGCCTCTACCCCTTCGATGTCCGGCCAGTCGAAGCCCACTCGCGCCACCCGCTTCTGTATGGCTTGAGCTCGGGCCAGGGCCGGCAGCGACCTCGACACCCCATCCAGCAAGGAGTGCGCCCCTTTCTCCTCCCGCTTGATTTCCTCCCAATTGTGTAACACCTCCCCTACGTCGGCTACCAACATATCACCGAAGACGTGGGGGTGACGGTGCTTTATCTTGGCGTCAACCCCCTCGATAACCTGGGCCAGGCTGAACTCACCCGCTTCGACGGCAATCTGAGCTTGCAGAACTATCTGCAGAAGCATGTCTCCCAGCTCTTCCCGCAGGGCATCTGTGTCGTCGGCATCCAGAGCAGCCAGCGTCTCGTAAGACTCTTCTAGTAAATGGGGTCGCAACGACTGATGCGTCTGCTCCTGATCCCAGATACAGCCTCCGGGAGCCCGCAGACGAGCAATGGTATCCTGAAAAGCTTCCAGCGAGCTAAGGTGAGGCAAAGGCGGCACGTACAGGGAGGTCAGGTGATCTACGTCGGGCTGGCGATCCAGTTCATAGAGGGGCACCGTCAAGACCTGCGCCTGGTCTGTGCCCGCCCCGCGTACCAGCGTGACCGGATGCTCGTCGGGATAGAGGTTCATCAAGGTGAGCTTTACATCGCTGGCCAATGACTGATCATACAACTGAGCAATCAGAGCCGGTAAATCAGGATTCAAGCACGGGTGATGGAGAGCAGCCAATTCAGCGGCATCCACTATCTGCAATCCAGCCAGGGCATCCAGATCCAGGCAAGTGAGAACCGGTTCAATGAAGCTCAGCCCCTCCACAACATGAACACCTATCTCCTGTTGCTTGGCCAAAGCCAAGATGCGCTGCACCGAAGCTTCTCCCACCAGAGGATGGCCAGGCACGGCATAGACCACGCCTTCGGAGCGCTGTCCTAGCTCCATGATCTGGCGGGCTATCTCATCGTAAACTTCGGCGAAAGTGTCTTTCTGCTCGTAGAGATGATCGAAGAAGCAGAGAGAGGGCCCTGCTGGCAAAGAAGCCACCGTGGGATGGTGACGGGTGCGCAAATAGACCTCGCCCGCCTCTTGCAGAACTTGCTGAGCCTCTAGGGTCAATTGCTTTGGATCGCCCGGCCCCAGGCCGACGATGGTTATTCCATGTCTCATTATCGCTTCACCTCTTGATTTTGGAGTACGGACACGAGTCCGCCCCCGCAGGCTTGCGCCTACACTCCGGGCACTACTCAAGTCCTGATTATAGTGCAAAGTGGCGATTGCGCAAGGTTCGCATTTGACTTTTTGTGGCCTGCCCGGTATAATATGCACAGTGTAAGCGCGGGTGTGACGCAGTGGTAGCGTATCTGCTTCCCAAGCAGACTGTCGTGGGTTCGAATCCCATCACCCGCTCCAGAAGGACACAGCCTCTCGGATACGGATTCTGAGAGGCTGTGTGTTTTTGATGAGACCCTTGGGGTTTTGTCGCCAGATACTGTGAGTCTTGCAGTATTTCGCAACACTATGGGCAATCAAGGTTTCGGTCCTGCCTAGAAAACCCCAAGGGTCTTAGTGCAACGTCACATCCCCGGCCAATATCCGCTCGCGTTGGCCGTCGGAGGTGCGCAGGATGAGGGCACCGTCGGCGTCCACTCCCTCGGCCCAACCCACCAGCACTCCCTGAGACGTGGTCACCTGCACCTGCCGGCCCAGGTTGATGAGGCGGGCCACCCACTCCTCATGGGGCGATTCTCCACTTCTCAGCGACCCGTATCTCGCCTCGATTCCCTCCAGGATTCTCCACAGCAACTCCAGCCGTGAGACTTCCCGCCC
>CAZGKH010000527.1:0-3105 GCA_964525665.1 uncultured Anaerolineae bacterium
TTATCAGCCGGGCGGGAGTGGCTGGTGACCAACGGCATCGGTGGCTATGCGTCGGGAACCGTCGCTGGCCTGCTCACCCGTCGCTACCACGGCCTGCTCATCGCTGCTCTCAAACCGCCGCTGGGTCGTACTCTCCTGCTTACCAAGCTAGACGAGACGGCCACCTACGACGGTCAAGCCTACCCGCTGTTCACCAACCGCTGGGCTGTTCCCACCCCGGCCCTCCGCGATGAGCGAGGCAGAGGGTGGAATGGGGTAGAACCGATTGGCTTCTATAACCTGGAACGCTTTCACCTGGAAGGCACGACGCCGGTGTGGACCTTCGCCTGTGCCGATGCGTTGGTGGAGAAGCGAGTCTGGATGCAGCCCGGCGCCAACACGACCTACATTCGCTACGACCTGTGCCGGGCCACCGAGCCGCTAGAGCTGGGCATCAAGGCCATCGTCAACTACCGAGACCATCACGGCAACACCTATGCCGGTGACTGGCAGATGCGCGTGGAGCCGGCGGCGCATGGCCTGCAGGTGACAGCCTTCGATAGAGCTGTACCCTTCTATCTGCTGAGCGATTGCGCCGATGCGAAGCCCCAGCACGAATGGTACCAGGATTACTTCCTGAGCGTTGAGAGACGTCGCGGACTGGACGCCCTGGACGACAATCTCTACGCCGGCCACTTCGGTGCCACGTTGCACCCTGGCCAGTCGCTCACCCTGGTTGCCAGCACCGAGGCGATGCCGAGCCTGGATGGTGCGTCGGCCTACGCCGAGCGGCAGGAGTATGAACAGCGGCTGGTGACGCAGAGCGGTCGCGGCGACGAGCCTGCCTGGGTACAGCACTTGGTTCTGGCCTCCGACCAGTTTATCGTGCGCCGCGCATTGCCTGAAGAGCCCGATGGCCGTTCGATCATCGCGGGCTATCCCTGGTTTGGCGACTGGGGCCGCGACACCATGATAAGCCTGCCGGGGCTGACCCTTGCCACCGCTCGCCACGACGTTGCCGCGCGCATCCTGCGCACCTTTGCCCATTTCGTGGACCAGGGTATGCTACCCAATCGTTTCCCGGACGAGGATGAGACGCCCGAGTACAACACCGTGGACGCCACCCTCTGGTACTTTGAAACCATCCGCGCCTACCATACTGCGACTGGCGATGACGCACTATTGCGCGATCTCTTCCCGGTGTTGCAGGAGATCATCGAATGGCACCAACGCGGCACGCGGTACAACATCCACGTGGACCCAGACGACGGCCTGCTCTATGCCGGTGAACCCGGCGAGCAGCTCACCTGGATGGACGCCAAGGTAGGCGATTGGGTAGCCACGCCGCGCAATGGCAAGCCTGTGGAGATCAATGCCTTGTGGTACAACGCCCTGCGTATCATGGCCGACTTCGCGCACCGTCTGGGCGAGTCATCCGATGGGTACGAGGCTCTGGCGGAACAAGCGCTCGCCGGATTCGCCCGTTTTTGGAACGAAGAGGTCGGCTACTGCTATGATCTGCTCGATGGTCCAGAGGGTGATGACCCGGCCTTGCGTCCTAATCAACTGTTCGCTGTCTCTCTGCTCCACAGCCCGCTAACCAGCCAGCAGCAGCGCGCTGTAGTTGACGTCTGCGCCCGACACCTGCTCACCTCCCACGGGCTGCGCAGCCTGGCGGCGGATGACCCGGCCTACATCGGTCACTATGGCGGCGACCAGCGCCAGCGTGACGGGGCCTACCACCAGGGCACCGTCTGGGGCTGGCTGATCGGCCCCTTCATCAGCGCTCACCTGAGAGTCTACGGCGACCGCGAGCTGGCGAGGTCCTTCCTACAGCCATTTTTCTATCATCTGGCCGACCACGGCGTGGGTAGCATCAGCGAGATCTTCGATGGCGACCCGCCCTTCACGCCGCATGGCTGCATCGCTCAGGCCTGGAGCGTGGCGGAGGTGTTACGGGCCTGGCAGGCCACAATGGAGACCAAGGAAGGCCCTCTATGAACGATCAACTGTTCCGAACCGAAGATGGAATCGCGGTGCCAGCCGTAACCACTGACCAGATGCGGGAGGTGGATCGCATCGCGGTGGAGGAATTTGGCCTGGGCATCCTGCAGATGATGGAGAATGCCGGGCGGAATTTGGCCCTCAACGTGATGGACATGCTCGAAAGCATTCAGGGTGAGGTGACGGTTCTGGCAGGTTCGGGCGGAAACGGCGGTGGCGGCCTCTGCTGTGCGCGACATCTTCACAATCGCGGCTTCACGGTCTGGGTGGTGCTCAGCAGGGAGGCGGCGGCGTTGACCGGGGCGGCGGGCAATCAACTCCGTATTCTTCAGGCAGCAGGGCTACAGCCTGTGTCTCCCTCCCAGGCCGAAGACGTGATTCGGCGCGCGCGGATCGTGGTGGATGCCCTCATCGGCTACAGCCTGCGCGGGGCTCCACGAGGGAGGGTAGTCGAACTCATTGAGCTGTGCAACCAACACGCGGCGCGGGTACTTTCCCTGGATGTTCCCTCAGGGCTCCAGGCCACGACGGGCGAGACACCGGGGGCGGTGGTACGCCCTGAGCGAACCTTGACCCTCGCTCTGCCCAAGACCGGGCTCCGACGCCTGCCAGGGGAGCTCTACCTGGCCGACATTGGCATCCCGCCGGAGGTCTTCCAGCAGCTTGGTCTGTCTTTCGAGTGGTCTTTCGGGGAACATTATTGGTTGCGTCTGAAAAAGGGAGGCTCTCACTGAGTTACACATCTCCCCGGAAATAGGTAAGGAACTGGAAGCTGAGAGGGTGAAATAGGTTAGGGACGGCCGAAGAATAACCACTTGGTTGCGTCACACAGCAGCAGGAGGTCACATGCTTAAGAAACGGTACATCAAGTCACGCGGGGTATCCAGAGTCACGTTTGAGCTGTCGAAAGCTGAATTGCCGGAAACTATCAAGGTCGAAAGTGTCCATCTGGTAGGCGAATTCAACGACTGGGACACCACCGCCACACCAATGACTCGTGGCCAGGATGACGTCTTTCGCGCCACGCTTGAACTGGAGCCGGGGCGGGAGTATCAGTTCCGCTACTTGGTCAACGGCCAGCACTGGTGCAACGATCGGAAGGCAGACGGCTACATTTCCACC
>CAZGKH010000528.1:0-3101 GCA_964525665.1 uncultured Anaerolineae bacterium
AGGTCTTTCGTGCGACTCCTCGGACGCGTTAGACGGCCGCGCGAACACCAAAGGGGGGCGCTATCGCATCAACCTGCTGCCGACGACCTGCCACGTGTATTTTGGTTCGGTCATCGGGGCCACGCCGGATGGTCGAAGGGCGAGGCAGCCCCTTTCGGAAGGCATTTCCCCCGTGCAAGGCGCGGACCGGCGTGGGCCGACGGCGGTCATCAAGTCGGTGGCCAAGATGGACCACGTCCGCACCGGCGGCACGCTGCTCAACCAGAAGTTCACGCCTCAGTTGCTCAAGGACGACGCTGCCCTGGACAAACTGGTTCAGTTGGTGCGGACCTATTTCAAGCTGGACGGCCACCACATTCAGTTCAACGTCGTGGACGCCGCCACCCTGCGCGCCGCGCAGAAGAACCCAGAACAGTACCGCAGCCTCATCGTGCGCGTGGCGGGCTACAGCGACTACTTCTGCGATCTCAGCCCAGCATTGCAGGATGAGATCATTGCCCGCACAGAACATCAGGCGTTCTGAGATGCAGTGGTCGGCATCCTCTACCTTGCCAATCTACCAAATTAGGGAGGTGACAAGCCTCACGAGTATAGCCAAACATTCCCAGATCAGGCACAGTAAGGTTGGGCGCCTTGAGTGCAATCGGGAATTTCCACAAGTCGTTGTGAAAGCGACTTGGCAACAAAAACAAATGAAACTGGAGGTTTGTTATGACCGGTAAGGATTTGATCAAGAAGCTCCAGCTCGCCATCATTGAGGGCGATGAGGAGCAGGCCAAGAAAGCTGCCGAGGCTTGTCTGGAGGCGGGAGTAGATCCCATGAAGGCTGTGGAGAAGGGCCTGCGCGACGGCCTGCGGATCGTCGGCCAGAGGTTCGAGCAACTAGAGGTCTTTCTGCCGGAGATGATGATGGCTGCCGACGCCGGTAATGCCGTCATGGAGGTGTTGGAGCCGGCCATTAGGGCAAGCGGCCAACAAGCGGAATCGCCGGGCACAGTGCTGATCGGCACAGCCAGGGGCGACATTCACACCATCGGCAAGAACATCCTGGCCATGTTGCTCCGGTTGGCCGGCTTCGAGGTGCATGATCTGGGAGAAGACGTGGCCGCGACCACCTTCTTGGAGGAGGCCAGGAAGCTCAAGGTGGACATCATCGCCATATCCGCGCTGATGACCTCCACTATGCCTGGGCAGCGAGACGTGGTCAGTCTCCTTAGAGATGTGGGAGAACGGGACAGATTCACGGTCATGGTTGGCGGCGCACCGGTGACGCAGGATTGGGCCGACCAGATTGGGGCAGATGCCTACAGCGAAACGGCCAGCGGCGGCGTCGAGTGGGCTTTCAAACTCATAGACCGATAGGAGGGAGACGAAAATGATCAACTTCTTTGAGGTCATCAGGCGAGCGCTGAATGGCCCTTACTATTCCGAGAAAGACTTCGCCATGAAAGTGGTGGTTCCCAAGCTCAAGGAAGTGGTGGAGAAGTACGACATCCGCTATGACCCGGACAACCCCGTCCCAGATGACGACAAGCTGGCGGACGACGTGTTCCAGGCCGGGCTGGAGCTCACCGCCGCGACCGGCGCGTACTGCACCGACACCAGCCGGGTGATGCAATTCACCAAAGAGGAGATTCTGGAGGGCCTGCGGGACGCCCCTTCCGCGCCGGTCTTTGGCGAGGGGGCCGACGAAAAGGTGATGCGCGCCCGCAAGCCGGAGAGCGACGACCCACCCTACTGCTTCCTGGGAGCAGGCGGTGGGATAGCCACCACTGAAGATGTATACGTCAGGCTGGTGGAAGGCTACGGGCGCAACCCGCTGATCAATTCCGTAACCTGCCCTACCATTACCCTGATCAATGGCATGACCGTCCAGGCCGGCTCGCCCCTGGAGCTGCTGGCCTGCATCCGGTCGGTGGAGCTGGGCCGCGCCGCGCTGCGCCGTGCACAGCGGCCGGGCTTGCCCATCATGAATTCCATCGCCACGTCGGTGACCGCCATGGGCAAGATCGGCGGTAGCGCGTTTGGGCTGCGGAATACCGACGCCTGGGTCATCGGCTTCACGGCTCCGCTGCAGGTTCCCTTTGTGCGCATGAACGAAGTCGCCTACGTGCTGGCCCGAGGAGGACAGATAGTGGGCGAAAGCGGGCCGATTATGGGCGGCTATGCCGGAGGCCCGGCAGGCACGGCCGTGATCAACGTAGCCTATCACCTGCTGTCCATACTGGTGTTAAGGTCTGCTGCCCATCTAACCTTCCCCATGGATTTCAGATACGGCTGCAACACCAGCCGCGAGATTATGTGGCCCATCAGCGTCAGCACCCAGGCTATCTGCCGCAACAGCCCCTTGCCGCTCATGAACCTGACCTACGTGGCTGCCGGGCCGATGACGGAGATGTGCCTGTACGAGATCGCCGCCGCAAAGATCGGGCGCGTGGCTTCTGGCGGCTCGATAGAATTCGGCGGGGTGGCCAAGGCCATCAAGCTGGACCACCTTACGCCGATGGAGCCCAGGTTCGCTTCCGAAGTGGCCCACGCCGCGGCCGGCATGACCCGGGTGGAGGCCAACGAGATGGTCAAGAATCTGCTGCCCAAGTACGTGGATAGGCTGACCAGCCCCCCCCTGGGGAAGAAGTTCCAGGAGTGCTACGACTGGGGCTCGATTGAGCCTTGCCAGGAATTCGTCGAGCTGTACGGCAGGGTCAAGGAAGAACTGGCGGACATGGGTCTGAAGTTCAAGTAGCTGGTAGACTGGGAAATTGGTAAATTGGGAAACTGGTCCACCAACCTACCAATCTACCAATTTACCAATCTACCGATTTACCAACGCACAGGAGGAACAACAATGATCAATTTCTTTGAGGTCATCAGACGGGCGCTGAACGGCCCCTACTACGCCGAACGAGATTACGATCTAAAGGTCATGGTTCCCAAACTCAGGGAACTGGTGAAGAAGTACGACATCCGCTACGACCCAGACAACCCCGTCCCCAACGATGACAAGCTGGCGGACGACGTATTCCAGGCTGCGCTGGGGCTCACCGCCGCCACTGGCTGCTGCTCCAACGACACCAGCCGTGTGACGCCTTTCACACGGCTCG
>CAZGKH010000529.1:0-3096 GCA_964525665.1 uncultured Anaerolineae bacterium
CCAGCCCCTGGCGCAAGAAGGGCGTGAGCACTGCCCGGTGCTCCTCCTCCGTCTCATAGAGACAACACAGGTGATCCCCAGGCTTCAGATTTGAGTAGTCCATGATACCTCCCAATCCTGACCAAAAAGCCAGCCTTAAACCCGCGTGGGCGCTCTTGGCTGGCATGGAGGGTGGGCGTCGAGCACCCACGTGTTGAATCCCAAGCCCGCTCTGATTATAGCATTAAGCACACGCTGCGTCAAGTACGAGGGCGATACGCTGTCAACTTAAGTCCATACTCCTGAAGTTGACAATCCTCGCCAATGTGGGGATAATAAGGGTATGAGTTGGAGAGCATTGGCCTGTAGAATCATAGCAGTTTCACTGACTTTAGCTTGCACACTCCTGGGGTGTCGGAGACAACTAAACACGCCATCTCCCACAGCTACGCCGTTGCCGACGGCTACGCCCAAGCCCACTTCTACCGCCACCTTTACTCCTACCCACATCCCCACACCGACGCCCACCCTCACTCCCACTTCTACCCCTGCATCCACTCCTACTTCTACCCTCACCCCTACCCCGACGCTAACCCCCACCCCGACGCCCCAACCCGCCGAGCGTCTTGAGACCGGGCGTACCTATCAGACGAATGGCAACTATGAGCGGGCCATCGCCGAATACGAGATCCTCCTAAATGACGAAGCTGCGGAGGAAGCCAGAGAGGCCAGTTTTCTCGTAGGCGAAACTCACTTCCTCAATCGGGATTATCAACTGGCGGAAGAAGCCCTCGAGAGATTCCGGCAGGATTATCCTGACGACGAGCGCGGCGCGCTGGCTCTCTTTCTCATAGCTAGAAGCCACGAACAGATGGATGATTGTAAGACGGCCATCGAATACTACCGTGAGTACCTGGCCCAGAGAGACGTCATAGCTGATTACATACACGAGATCATCGGCGACTGCTATGTGAATCTGGAAGACCACTCCCAAGCTATCCTGGCCTATAGGGCAGCTCTCCAAGAATCCCCGAATCCTGATCGGGAGATTCATCTCATGGAGGAAGTAGCCGACGCTTATTCAGCCTTGGCCAGGTATGCTTCGTCCATCACCTGGTATGAAGCCCTTCTCAGAAAAGCGGAGAGGGACGACCAGCGGGCCAAGTTCGAGTATCTGATCGGTCAGGCGTATTTGGAGTTGGCGGAGACGGATAAGGCCCACGAGCACTTTCTGGAGGCGGTAGATCGCTATCCTCAGGCCTGGTATGCTTATCAGGCGTTGGTGGAGCTGGTGGAGGCCGGCGTGGAGGTTGATGACTTCCAGCGGGGACTGGTGGATTACTACGCTGGCGTCTATTGGCCCGCTATTCAAGCCTTCTACCGCTATATCGAAGACAACTTGGATCATGAAGGCGACCCTTACTACTACATCGGTCTTGCCTACCTGGCGGTAGGTTCTTACGAATCGGCCATGAGCGCGTTTGACGTTCTCATTGAGTCTTATCCCACGAGCGAGTATTTTGGTCAGGCCTGGCTGGGGACGGCCGAGGCTTTCGCCAGTCAAGGCCGTCATGACGAGGCTCTGATCACCTACCGCGAGTTTGCGAAGCTCTATCCGCGTCACGAGTTGGCAGAGGAGGCCCTCTGGCAGGCTGCCTCCCTCTCCGAGGCAGACGAGGACTACGGCGAGGCGGCGCGCGCCTATCTGGATCTGCAGACGAGGTATCCGCAGGGACAGTACGCCGCGGCTGCCCTCTTCCGGGCGGGGTGGCGCTACTACGAGCTGGATGAAGTCGAGAAAGCCATCGAAGCCTGGCTGGAATTGCTGGATGCTTACGAAGAATCAGACCTGTATGCTGGAACCCTTTTCTGGGTGGGAAAAGCGCTGCTTAAGATGGGTGAAACGCGGGAAGCTCATACCTATTTGGAGAAAGCATCCTCTGCAGACTCAGCAGGCTATTACGGCCAGCGGGCCGTAGACCTGGATCAGGCAGAGAGCGCTCTCTGGCCTCCCGATGATGTGGACTACCAAATACAGGCCCTTGACGAGACGGCTGAGCGCGAGGAGGCCGAAGCCTGGCTGGCTACTTGGCTGGAGGGACTTGGTCACGATGATGACTTGGGTAGCCTGAGCCCCGCGCTGGAGGAGGATTTGCGTTTCCAGCGGGGTGAGGAGTTGTTGGCTGTGAGCTTGCTGGAAGAAAGCAAGGCCGAATTCGATGCCCTGCGAAAAGAGTCGCTTACTGATCCTCTGTCTCTCTATGAACTTGCTCTAGCTTTGCGCGAGCGGGGTTTGAATCGTCTGTCCATCCTATGTGCTAAGAGGCTGATCCTGCTCTCTCCCGCCGAGTCGGTCGGCCGGGCGCCGCGCTTCTTGCAGCGCTTGGCTTATCCCACCTACTTCGATGATCTGGTGCTGACCGAGGCCCAGGCCAACGACTTTGATCCGTTGCTGCTGTTCGCTCTGATCTGGCAGGAAAGCCTCTTTGAAGGACAGGCTGCTTCCTGGGCCGGAGCGCAGGGCTTGACCCAGGTCATGCCTGCCACTGGCGACTGGATCGCCCTCCAGTTGCGCTGGAGAGACTACCAACCCGAACAGCTCTATCGGCCTTACCTAAATGTTAAGTTCGGGGCCTGGTACCTGGGCCGTCAATTGAGGGATTTTGACAATAGCGTTTTCGCAGCCCTGGCCGCCTACAATGGCGGGCCTGGCAACGCAACCCGCTGGCTGGCGCTGGCAGGCGATGGCGACGAAGACCTCTTCGTGGAGAGCATATCCAATGCTGAGACCCGTCGCTATGTCGAAAAGGTCTATGAGCACTATGCGATGTATCGTGCGCTTTACTCAACTTAAGACCTCGGAGGTTTCCGTTAGTGCCTCTGTTGGCAAAGTTGCCTCGATTACCTGGTTGGTTTGCTGGCGAAATCGCGTCTGAAAACCTCCGAGGTCTGGATTGAGGGTGTTGCCATGTATAGTTTAGATGACACCATCGCCGCCATCTCCACCCCCATCGGAGAGGGCGGAATCGGCATCGTCAGAATGAGCGGGCCAGAAGCCCTGACCATCCTGCAGAGAATCTTCGTCAAAGGCAAACCCACCAATACCCAATATCCAAT
>CAZGKH010000530.1:0-3095 GCA_964525665.1 uncultured Anaerolineae bacterium
CGCTGGGACGTGATCAACTATGTGCACAGCCTTCAACCCTAGGTTATCAGTAAAGGAGACCTTTGCTATGAAGTTTCGACTGCTGCTGTTGATCCTCGCCTTTGGTTTGTTCGCCCTGCTGGCAGCAGGTTGCGGAACCCCCCAACCCCTACCTGTGGCGCCGACGCCTATCCCGACGCTGATTCCCGCCACCCTACCGCCTGAGCCTATCACTGCCTCTCAAGCTGCCCCGACCACGACTGGATCGGGCACGGAGGTATTCAATGCGAACTGCTCTCGTTGCCACAATCTGGATGACACCCGGAAGGTGGGGCCGGGCCTGGCCGGAGTATTCGACAGGGACTCGCTGCCCAATGGCAACCCCGTCACCCATGATAACCTTAAAGAGTGGATACAAAACGGCGGCGGGGCCATGCCCGGCATCCCGTTGTCGAATGATCAGACAGAGGCAGTGATCGCTTTCCTGGAGGAGGCAACTCAGGTTGAGGCTGCCGAACCGCCCCAGCCGACCGCTCCCCCTGAGCCTGCTCGGAGCGCGGCCGAAGCTGGCGCCGAAGTGTTCAACACCAACTGCTCCGTCTGCCACAATCTGGATGACACCCGGAAGGTGGGGCCGGGCCTGGCTGGTGTGTTCAACAGGGAGGCGTTGCCCAATGGCAACCCCGTCACCGACGACAACCTCAAGGACTGGATACGCAACGGCGGCGGTGGGATGCCCGGCCTGCTGTTGACGGACGAAGATAGGGCGGTAGTGATTGCTTTCTTGAAGGAAGCAACGCAGTAGCCGATATTGAAACCACTCTTTTTAAGACTTCGGAGGTTTCCGGCAGTGCCTCTGCTGGCAAAGACCCCTTGATTATCTGGTTGGTTTGCTGGCGAAATCGCGTCTGAAAACCTCCGAAGTCTGGATCGCTCTCTTAAGCTGAGAGGGTACGCGGCACTGGAGGATAGAGAACTTGAGCCAAGACGACCAGATCATGCAAGAAGATGAGCTTCGCGCCAGCGATGGGCAGGATGATCGCCCTGCCTATGTTGCCTACCAGGGCAGGGTGTATGACGTGTCGAAGAGCCGCCTATGGCGGAAGGGTGTTCACGTCCGTCGCCATCACGCGGGGCAGGATTTGACCGCCGATTTCGCCGCCGCCCCGCACGATGAGAGCGTCCTCCAGCGGGTGCCGCTGGTGGGTGCGCTGGCCTCCGAAGCGGAACCGGAACCGTCGGAAGGGAAGTGGTCCGCGCTGCTGGATTGGTATTTCGACTTGCACCCGCATCCCGTAGCGGTGCACTTCCCCGTCGCCTTGGGTGCCGTCGCAGCCGTTTTCGTCATCCTGTACCTGCTAACGGGCAACACAGGGTTCGAGGTCAGCAGCTACTATGTCCTCTGGGCGGCCCTCGTTATGACGCCACTCGCCATGTTGAGCGGGGCAGCGAGTTGGTGGCTCAACTACGGGCGGATCCTCGACACACGCTTCAGTGCCAAGATCAGTTTGTCCCTAATTCTGCTGGTCGTAGAGGCGTTCGCCCTGGCACTGCGCACGGCCAACCCGACGGCTGTGGTAGACCGCGAGCCGTTGGGCTGGACTTACGCCATAGCGGCCATTGTCGTCGTGCTGCTGGTCGGCGCTTTGGGCTGGATTGGAGCCAGGATCACATTCTCGCCGAGAAGGTCAAAAAAGGGCTGATGGAATCAGTTGAAACGGGGAGGATGAGGCCCAAAGACCTCTTCTTGCATTTTCGGTTGCACTGGCAAATCTTGTTGTCGCCCCTTTTCCTGTGGGGGCTCTTGCTTTCTGGGGGGCGAATCAACTCCCAATTCTGGGTAGTCTTTCTTATCTTCCACGTTCTGTTCTACGGTGGGGCCACTGCTCTCAACTCCTATTACGACCAGGACGAGGGCCCGATCGGAGGTCTGTGGAATCCCCCCAAGGTCACCAGTGACCTGCTGGTCTTCTCGGTGGCCGCGCAGGTCGTGGGGCTGGTGCTGGTTTTCTTCATCAGTCGGTCGTTGTTTGGCCTGTCGCTGGTCATGGGCGCGGTGGGCAACGCCTATTCCCACCCGGCCATACGTCTGAAATCCCGTCCCTGGACCAGCCTGCTGGCGGTGAGTATCTTTCAAGGAATGGGTGGAACGGCGGCTGGCTGGTTGAGTGGAGCTGATGATTGGACGACGCTGCTATCCCTGAAAGCGATGTGGACCATGCTTTCGGCGTCTGTGATCATCACCGGCTACTACCCGCTGACGCAGATCTACCAACGGGAGGAGGACCGGCGGCAGGGAGACATCACCTTTGCCGTCCGATGGGGAGAGCGGTGTTTCCCGCTGGCCATCGCGTGCATGGCGTCCGCCGCTGTGTTGATGGGCGCGCTGATCTGGCGCTACATCGGCCACTTGGAAGGCGTCGTCATGGCCGGGGGGATAGCAGTACTGGCGGGCCTCATCGCTGTCTGGTGGCGACGCTACGACGACCGCCATGTCCGGGCAAACTACGTTCGGATGATGCGACTGGGATACGTCATGGCGGGCGGATTCTTGAGCTTCATCGGGTGGCAATTAGTGCAAGGTTAGACGAGCAGGAGGTTTAGGGTGCAAGAGTTTCCTCACCATCAGATTCTAGTCATCGGCGGCGGGCTGTCGGGGCTGCGGGCGGCTGTCGAGGCCCACACCGCCGGGTGCAGCGTGGCTGTGCTCTCCAAAGTATACCCGATGCGCTCCCACTCCGGGGCGGCCCAGGGGGGGATCAACGCTGCGTTGGGCAATCATCCCGAAGGCAGGGACGATTCTTGGGAGCGGCATGCCTTTGACACTATCAAAGGCTCCGACTACCTGGCCGATCAGCCCCGCGCCGAGATCCTGGCCCGCGAGGCCCCGCAGCGGGTGCTGGAGATGGAGCACTGGGGAGCCTATTTCAGCCGCTTCCCCGACGGGCGCATCGCCCAGCGGCCCTTCGGCGGAGCCGGCTTCCCTCGCACCTGCTACGCCGCCGACCGCACCGGCCACCATCTGCTGCACACCCTGTGGGAGCAGTGCCTCAAACGAGACCTCCCTTTTTTCAACGAATGGCTCCTCACCCGCCTCGTTCTTCACGAGTGATGAT
>CAZGKH010000531.1:0-3093 GCA_964525665.1 uncultured Anaerolineae bacterium
CCTCAGAGCAGGCTTTTTTCAGGGAAGTCAATGTTAAATTTGTCAGTCAACCAGCCCGTGAAACGTAGAACGTCATGCATGAGGGAAAGCCGACGTTTCACGCTTCAAGGCGGGCGATGATGGCCGTCAACAGGGTGGAGGAGATTAGCGATCAGGCTGGCCTTGCTGCAAGCGACTCTTGTGTTGAGATGGCAGGAACATTGCCAGCGTCCCGCCCCGGGGCACACGGTTGCGCGTGCGCAGATAGATGAGTTTGCCGGTGGTGGGGGCCAACACAGGACGAGGACGCATACCGTCCAATCCCACCCAGAAGCCAAAGGTCTCCCCACTGACGAAATCCGCCCCCGGCTGCGTGTTGGCGTAGAAAGCTCCTTCGCCAGGGGCGCGCACAAACAGGCGAGCATCGGTCAACCAGATCAACTCAGGGGGTGTGGGCTTGCGCTCATAGTCGCCTGGCTCCAGGAAACCGATTCGCCCCAGGAAGGCGGTGATGAGATCAACGCTCAGGGCCACGTCCTCGGGGAAGGCCACGGTGCCGCCGCCCAGCTCCAGCGTCGCTGCGCGCTGCTCAGGGCGCAGATGGGAGGCAATGTGATGCGACATCATTTCTGGGCTGATCCGGTTGAGGACGAAGGGAAAACCCAGCGAGGCCGCCCATTCAATATCCTGATGCCGGTAGAAAAGGACGTGGGGCAGGTAGCGAGCGTCGCCCGCGCTGTGTAGATTCAACACCACCTCGGCTTTCTCCGCCAGACTCACGATGGGTCGGGCCAGCGCCTCGGTCAAGTCAGCAAGCTCGCCCCGGGTGAAGGCGTGCACCATGTCTCGGTCGCTGCCCGGCGTGAAGCGGGTGCCGGCGGCGTAGGCCAGCGGGTTGCAGACAGGCGCCACGTCCACCTGCCCGCGCAGGTGCATGCCCGCCAATCGCCGCAGCAGTTCGTAAGCCACCTGGATGCCGCCATGTTCGCGGCCATGCACGCCAGCGATGACCAGCACGCGCCGCTCCCCCTGCCCCAGCTTATAATGCGTCAGCGTGGCATCATGACCATCGTGGGTAACATGGATATAATGGGGTTGCAAGTTCATCTACAGTAATCTCTCCATAAACACCTCATTCTCGTACCGACCATCAGACTCATGGCAAGGCCCTCAAGAACGGCTTCCCGTCCCGGTGGCATAGGAGCTGCACCACGTGCTGGCCAGAATACAGGCATGGAGGAACGCCGCCGCCCGGCATGACCCACTGTCCAGCCATGTAGAAGTTGGTCAGGCCAGGCAGGGTTCTTTTTATTCGCGTATTGATCACCTCTGGCGTCGGCAGCCAGCCCATGTACGCGCCTCTGTGATTCCGGGTGTAGCGCCAGGCGGTGTAGGGCGTGGCCACGTCGGTCATCTCCACCTGGGACGAGATGCCGGGATAGTGCGCCTCCAGTCGCTCCAGAAGCTCCGCCGCCATCCGCTCCTTCTCGGCGTCGTAGCGCGACCGGTCTTTTCGCAACTCATTCCAGAAATCCCATTCCGTCTCGAACGAGACCTGCACCACCGTCTTGCCTGGTGGGGCGAATCGGTCACTGTAGTTGAAGATGCGGATGATGATCCCGTCAATCGCCTGGCTGCCCACTGCGAAGGGTCGCTCCAGCTTGATGATGCTCATCCACGGTGCATCGGCGAACTCACGGGCCACCCCAAAGCTGGCCATGACCACGGGACGGATCAGCTTCCAATTATCGTATCGGTTCGCAATCTTCTCATTCACGTAGCGGCTGCCCAGCAGCTTGAAGATGGTGCCGTAGCCATCGGCGGCCGAGACCACCACGCCGGCGCGGTACTCGCTGTCATCAGCCAGGCGAACACCCACAGCCCGGCCATTCTCCACCAAAATCTCCTCGACGGTGGCCTTGTAGGTCACCTGTCCGCCCAGTTTCTTGTAGTGTTTCTCAATGGGCAGGACGAAGTCAAGGCATCCCCCTTCCAGCAGCCCCAACTGCCCGTCGGCGACCAACCCCAGCACCATGAATACAAACCAAACCGGCACCTCTGGCAGGAACAGGTATTTGATGCACTCGCGCAGCCACGGGTCGTGAACGGCCTGCACGTACTCGGCGACAGGCTTGGCGTATTTACCGATCATGTACTTGAACAGCCCCCGCATGCCCCACATTTCTTTGGCCTGGTCCAGGAGGCCAACTAACTCAGGGGGCTTGCTCATTCCCACTTCGCTCAGGTCGAGCCCCTGCATAGCGCGAGCGCCAGCGACCAACTCGTCAACGATCCGGGCATCAGTTGGCGAGAGGGCCTTCAAGTCATCGGCCAGGCGGTCGAGGTCCTGAGTGACCAGCACGCTGTGACCGCTGGCTTCGTCGCTGAAGCGGCCGTAGGTGGTCATGTCCACGCACCGAGCGGTAATGCCCACCTCGCGATACAACTCGTAGAGCGCGGTGCCGGGCTTGTGCCCCATGACAAAGTGGATGCCGCCGTCAATGAGGTAGCCTTTGCGCTTCCAGGCCGCAGCCACCCCACCCGGCACGCTGTGGTGCTCGAAGATGTGGCTCTGGTAGCCGTTCAGTTGGGCGTAGCAGCCAGTGGCCAGGCCAGCCAGCCCGGCCCCGATGATGATGAGCGATTTCTCGGTCACTTTTCTCCTCCGTTCCTTGATTGCACCCTGTCTCTATAACAGGGCTTCACTGCAGATGATGCGGGGGATCAGCGGCGCTTCCTCAGCACGGTCGGTGATGGCGCGGTGGGCCTCCTCCAGGCTGTAGTCACGGGCGATGCGCAGGAGTTGCCCGACCAGGGCCTGGCCGGTGATTTTGCTGCGACGCAGGTTGTTGAGCTCACGGTGGGCGCGGGCGGTCAAAGGGACGGTGGTGAGAATCTCGGACAAGAGGGTTAGACGAGCTTTTTCCTCCTGATCCTCTTCGGCCTCAAAGATGAGGCGCAGTTCGGCCAGGGCGTAGTCGCGGCCCAACGCCTGGCCACCCTGTGGCGTATCTCGGCCTCGCGGGTGCGCATCTCGGCGTCAAAGGCGACTTTGACGGCGGCGATGCGCTCATTGATGTCGCGATAGCGCCAGTTGTCGGCCAGCATCCGCTC
>CAZGKH010000532.1:0-3083 GCA_964525665.1 uncultured Anaerolineae bacterium
CCCCTCGATTGAGTGGCCGAGGGCGTTGTTGTACCCTCCTTTGGGGGTTGTGACCCGCGTGCCCTCCCGTTCGGTTCGCCCCGGGTGGCCCACCCGGCTTTTGGCGTCTCTGGGGCCAGTGGCGCCGCTGTCCAGTTCTGCTGAGAAGCGGGGCTTGATCACCCCGCCGCTGGCCAGCGTAGCTGGCGGGTCGTCCACAATGGCCTCTTCGACGAGGGAGGCTACCTCCTCACAGGGATCCAACTGAGAGAGCAAGGTTTGCAGGGGATGACCATCCTCAGCCCCCCGTTCCCCCCAACTTTGGGGGGCCAGGGGGGCGAGCTGCGATAACACCTCTCGAATCTGCGGCACCGTCTCCAGGCTCTTGCGTATTCCCACCAGGTCTCTCGGTACCGCGATGCATTGCACTGCCCGGCTGGTCAGCCTCTCCAGATCGGCCAGTTGTTTGAGCAGGGCCAGCACCTGCGTTCGGGTCGGCGTGTCGCGATAGAGGGCCTCCACAGCATCCAGCCGCTGCTCCAGTTTATCAACATCCAGCAACGGCTGGTTGAGCCACTGGCGAAGCAGTCGCCCGCCCATGGCCGTGACGGTGGCGTCCAGTACGCCCAGCAGCGACCCTTTGACCGCGCCGGTGCGGATGGTGCGGGTCAGCTCCAGACTCCGCCGGGTGGAGGCATCGAGGGTCATGAACTCGCTGGTGGAATAGGTCCGCAGATCGCTCAGTTGGGCCCTGAGTCCTTGGGCCTCAGGACCAAGGGCCAGGGCCGCCTTCTGGGTCTCCCGCAGGTACTGGACGATGGCCCCCGCCGCGCGCACGGCCAGGGGCAGCCCCTCGCAGCCGTAGCCAGCCAGTGAGGCCGCCTCGAAATGATCGAGGAGAGCCTGGCGGGCATTGCCTAGCTCGAAACGCCAACTGTCGTATTTGGAGGTTTGAAGTTGGAGGTTGGAGATTGGAGGTTGGAGATTGGAGGTGTCTTGGATTAGACATTCGGCTGGGCGCAGCCTCTCTAGCTCTTCCACCACCGCCTGTTCGATGTTATCGTCTGAGAGTTGGGTGGCGGCGAATTCGCCGGTGGTGATGTCGGCGTAAGCGATGCCAGCTCTATTGTCCTCTATCACCAAGGCGGCCAGGTAGTTGTTGCTCTTTTCTTCTAGCAGCGCCGGTTCCACTATGGTACCTGGCGTGACCACTCGTGTTACCTCGCGGGGCATCAGGCCGCGCATGGGTTGGGCGCCCACCTGCTCCACAATGGCCACTTTGTGCCCCGCCTTGATGAGCTTAGCCAGGTAGCCCTCGACGGCGTGATAGGGCACTCCGGCCAACGGCACCCGCTGCCCCTTCCCCACGGGCCGTGAGGTGAGGACGATGTCGCAGACCTGGGCGACGATCTTCGCATCCTCGTCGAAGGTCTCATAGAAGTCACCCAGGCGGAAGAGGACGATGGTGTCGGGGTACTGCTTCTTGATCTGCAAGTATTGGCGGCGCATTGGGGTTAGGCTTTTGGCCATTGATCATCCTCTTTTCGGCGTGAGTATTCAGGTGCCAGGCACTTTCATCGAGGTTCAAATCAAAAGGCACTTCCCATTCGTTTGCGGCATGGGGCCAGACAGCTTTTGCGGAAGTGCCTGGCACCTTACTCCAGCAAATTCGCCACCCATCCGATGCCCAGCTCGTACAGCTTGGCCACGCGAGGCACTCCTGTTGCCGGATCCCACCCCATCATCTCGTAGTAAAGCGGCAGGGCGGCCTCCACAGCAGCGAGGTCTATCGGTGCGCCAGGGCCGAGGGGCTCTGCCATGCGAGGCGGCAGGCGGTCGTCGGCGGGGGTGAAGCCCTGCCGCACGTTGAAGGCGCGGGCCATCGTCACCAGCCGTTCGGCAGCCTTCCATAGCTCCCAGACGTTAGTGTCCCAGCCAGTCACGGCCCGCACCGCTTCCACCACCTGATCGTTGCGATAGGGCAGGAAATTGCACAGGCCCAGGCAGTTGTCCAAGTGATGGCGCAGGCTGCCATAGATGACGGCCCGCACCTTCTCCGGGCCAAGCCAGGTAGCTGGCATTGGCTCCAGTATGCCCAGATTGCGGACGCTGTCCATGCCGGCTTCATGCTCGTAGTTGCTGTCGAAGGCGTTGTGCATGTGATCGGCGCCGGTGTAAGAGACGGCGTAGCCCAGGCCCAGGCCATGCTGGATGCGCGGGTCGTGGTAGGGCATCTCCTGCCCCTTGACGTGAACGGCGAACCGCTGCGCGCCGCCGCCGATTCGCTCAGCGGCCCGCCTGGTCCCCTCCGCCAGCAGGTCGCCGATGCCCTGGCGAGCGGCGATCAACTCCAGCAATTGCAGCATAACCTCCGCGTTGCCGAAGCGCAGATCCAGCCCACCGGTATCCTCCGGTGTCAGCAGCCCCTCCTCGAAACATTCCATAGCAAAGGCAATGGTAGCTCCGGCTGAGATGGTGTCCAACCCCAGGGCGTTGCACCGCTCGCTGGCCTTGGTCACGGCGTAGACGTCGGTCACACCGCAGTTGGAGCCCAGGCCGGTGGCGGTCTCATATTCTGGGCCGCCGTAGACTGGGTCCGCCGGGTATGGCTCGTCCAAGGCAGCGACCTTTTTGCAACCGACGACACAGGCGTAGCAACTCTCCATGCGGACGACGACGTGCTCGGCCAGGCCCTCCCGGCCCAGGACGTCGGCGCCGTCCAGGTGGCCGTCACGGAAGTTGCGCACGGGCAACGCGCCCGACCGGTTATAGGGAACGGTACTGACGCCGGTGCCCAGGTCAGGGAATTTACCCATCAAATCGCGGTAGTTATCTCGCATCCAGCGAGCCAGCGTGCCGACTTGAGGGGGATCGGCCAGGGGGAACTTGCCGGTACCTCGAACGGCGACTGCCTTCAACTTCTTGGACCCCATCACCGCGCCCAGGCCGGTGCGTCCAGCGGCGTGCTTCAGGTCGGCCACGATGTTGGCGTAGCGAACCAGCTTCTCGCCGGCTGGGCCACAGAGGGCGACACGAGCCCGCTTCTCGCCCAGCTCCTCGCGGATGGCAGTGTGGGCCGCCTTGTTCTCCAGCCCCCACAGGTG
>CAZGKH010000533.1:0-1084 GCA_964525665.1 uncultured Anaerolineae bacterium
TCGTCTATCTCAGGCCAATGCAGACTAATACCACCCCCACCGATCTCATAGTGTTCCCTTTGTTCAGGCGTCGCTTCATACAACAACGGGAACCAGATGAGAGGCACACTAACAATGCGCCCATCGGTGAGATAGACTTCCATCATCCCGTCTCTGAACTCGACGGCTTGTGCCAGTGCCGTTGTTGGTCTATACGCCCGTCGGAATTTTACCTTCGGTCTTAGTAGGGTATCAACCGAGATGCTCATACCATGCCTCCAGAAATTCAATCCGATGTTCTCGGATAATTCGTTCAATTTCATTCAGCTCGTGGACTTTGAAACCGTAGTTGGATGCCAGTACAATTGGATCAAGCCAGAATTTCACTTGGTCTTCAGCGGCTTTGACATGGATGTGCGGCGACTCTTCACCTTCGTTACTGAAGAAATAGAAGCGGTAACGTCCCACACGTAACACTGTTGGCATAGAATTCTCTCATACCTTGCCCGACAGTGCCCGCAGCAGTTGGTCTCTGTCCTCCGTGGCCTGGGCTGCTTCTTCAGCCGTCAGCCACTTCATCTGCGGGTAGGCCCACCCAATCTCTTGTTTGATGGCTTAGATATGCTGCTCTCTGGTCGGCATAGCTAATGGTTGGTACTAACTTTAGCGGCTTCTCACCTTGCGGTTTGGGGTATGGCTGAAATCAGCGTGCGAAGTGCAGTGTTGACCGCCTCTGGCGTCTTGAAAACTTTGGAAACGTCAGGGTCGAGGACAACAATGAGACGGTCTTTGCTTCTCGCGGCAAAACGATTTGGACGCGCTTTGCGGTAGTCGAAATGGTATTCTGCGCGCATGTCGTCTGCTGATGTTGTGCAAGATTCAGAAATAGACGTTTTCTTCATAATTCCTGCGTTCCTTCCTAGTTGCCTTGCGTGCGCTAAAAATGCGAACAAGGGTTTCGGCGATTTCGGTAAAGAAAACCAGTAACAGGTGTCTCTGGGCAGAATGCCCGATGATGATTTCGCGGTGTTCTTCTATCGAATGGTCTTCGTCATCAAAGATAACCGCGAAGGGATCGTCAAAGACCGTGCGCGCTTCCTCGAAA
>CAZGKH010000533.1:1184-3078 GCA_964525665.1 uncultured Anaerolineae bacterium
AGCCGTGAGCCACTTCATCTGCGGGTAGGCCCACCCAACCTCTTTCTTGATGGCTTGGATATGCTGCTCTCTGGTTGGCATAGCTAATGTTGTGCTGAATCCCTGGGATTGGACACTTCTTGAATGACCGCTTCGACCTCAACCCATTATACCATCCCCAGGTTAACATCGGGTAACAGCAAGGTTACAAACTGGTTGAAAAGCAAGCAACTGATTTGAGCGGATAAGCGGATGTGCCGCAGCATCCCGACCAAGTACTAGCCTGTCCCAAGCCACTCCCATTTGCTCTATGCTTTTTGGGACATCAGCGGGATCAAACAGCGCAGGGCTTTGTTCACTGCCTCCGAGTCAGGGAAGTACTCCCGCACATCTGGCTGTAGAATGACCGCGCCTTCTACAGGCTTCACCTCCTTGATGAGGGTAGTGCCGTCTGCCTTGTGAATGGTAACCGTGTACCCAGCCTGCATAGCTCGGTAATGCTTGCCGCGCACCCCGCTCGCAAAATCGTATTCAGCACGCATATTGTCGTCCTTTGTCCGCTCTATCTTAGTCATTGTCTTCTTCGTAGCGCCTCCGTTCCGCTGGCGTTGCCTTACGACAACTGATAATCCGTATGTTCGCCCCACGCTCAGTGTAGACCACTACCAGTACGCGCCCCCTGTCAGAAGTACCGATGTCAATATAGCGTTCCTCGTCTACAGAATGATCGGGGTCAGGTATCGTGATCGAAAAAGGATCACTGAAGACCGTTGTGGCTTCATCAAAACCAACCTTATGCTTCTGGAGACTCGTTCTGGCTTTCTCTTCATCCCACTCGAAGTTCGGTTTCATGGTAACTGCCTATGAGCCCAAGCTGTCTTCGGATCAGTTCGCATCACAAACTTGCCCATGCCTCATCCTCTTCCGGGCGATCCCAGTCGCGTCGGAGAACAGCCTCGGACGCCAACATGGTCTGAAGGGCCTCTGAGAACCTCTCGGGCGGTGTCCGTGCAGTTTGTCGCTCGAGTAAGTAGGATTCGCCAACCCGTCGCGCCTGAAAGCCGCCCGCGTGCCGCTTGCCCTGAGTATAATTGAAGGGTTGTCGAGGGTGTGTGTTAGCCGTTCGTACACGTTCGGTCTGCTCTGTGCCTACAGGCCTAGCGTGTACCGCAAAGCCTTATCTACATCTTTCATTGACAATGTTCCAATGACGCGCTCAATCACGACTTCTGCAATCGTAGCCAGATTATCCGTCATTACCACCGAGTCTGTGAGTAAGCCAGAGCGCCGTCCTTCTGGCGTGGATAGACGTATGAGAACTCGGCTGGGATGATTGGCGCGAAAGAGTTTGCTGGTAATCATTGCCACAATAACTTGTGGCAGTCCTGTTTGAAGGTTGTCTGCTTGGACAACCAATGCGGGACGTGGCTTGGCAGTGCGTAGGTCCGAATGCGGAAAGAGTACCAAGGCCACATCGCCGCGCTTATAGTTTGGCTTTGGCTGCGTCGTAGTTGTCATAGATACTCATCTCGGGGCTGTCCCAATCTTCCGCGAATGTTGCAAGACGTGCACGCAGTTCTGCCGCTTGCTTTTCATTCATCCCTCGTGTTCGCAAATCAATCAACCCAGATTCGAGAAACGTGACAACCACGCGGGTCTCGTCACGTATCATACTGGGTTGTTCTATCAACTCAATCTTGCCTTGCCGATATACACCCTGAACACTTACAAGCATATTGGCTCCTCCTTCAGCAATCGGTATGCGCCAATCTTGCAAGAGCTGGCGCTGGATTCTTGAGACGTTTTCATCAGCCTTTCCCTCAGCGACCATTTCCAGTACCTGCCAAACCATGATGCGCGTGCCGCGAAAAGTCGGCTCGCCGTGACAAATCTCAGGGTCAGCGACAATGTAGCG
>CAZGKH010000534.1:0-3076 GCA_964525665.1 uncultured Anaerolineae bacterium
CCTAGAAACCTCGGAGGTCTGGCCTCTTACCCCACGAATCCGCGTAGAGCCAATTTTCTTTCCGCCTCGGTCAGGAGACCCTGTACTGATCTCCAGGACTCAGTGCCTTCGGCGATCAAAAGGTTTGACACTGCAAGTATATCACCTTTCTCGCTTCTAGTCAACAGCTTGTCCTTTGGATTGGGGTATGTTATAATGGGCTATGAGCTCAGAACGCGGAAGCTCAGGATTTACGGAATCCTTCTCGGTCCAAGCCATACGCGATGAGCGCCTCGAAGACGCCGCCGCGTTGGTGGCGATCCGAGGTCCGTTTCAGTCTTGGGGCAAGTGTCATTGCGAGCGAAGCGAAGCAATCTCCCCTCTGGCATCTGGGGATTGCTTCGTCGCAAAAAGATGCTCCTCGCAATGACACACCGCCTGTTTCCTCGAACCTGCCCCAGAACTGAAATGCACATGGCGATCCGCTATCGAGCGCTGAATGGCAGTTCAGTAGTTTTGCATTCTTTACGTGGGGCATACTGTCAACGGATTTCTGGAACGAATTGAACGGATAATCTCTCATAAGGTGAGATTCTTTCTATCCGATCTGACCTAAATCCGTTCAATCCGATCCCTGAATCCGCTGACAGCTCCCCATCGGCCTTTTTTGTCAAATCTGCAAAACTACTGGCAGTTATTAATCAAGGAGGTAAGCATGGAAACTCGTCGTTTTGGCCGTACTGGACATCTGAGCACGGTGGCCATATTTGGCGCCGCGGCCTTCTGGCAGGTGGAGCAAGCCGAGGCCGATGTCGTTATGGAGCAAGTGATCGCCGCCGGGGTAAACCACATAGACGTAGCGCCTTCTTACGGTATCGCCGAAGAGCGCGTGGGGCCCTGGCTGGCCCGGCAGCGAGATCGCTTCTTCCTGGGCTGCAAGACCATGGAGCGTAGCAAAGAAGGGGCTGCTGGAGAATTGCGCCAGTCGCTGGAGCGCTTGCAGACTGACCACTTCGACCTGTACCAGCTTCATGCCATTACCAGCATCGAAGAACTGGACGAGGCTACTGGTCCTGGCGGTGCGTTGGAGGCGGTTATAGAAGCAAAGGAAGCGGGATTGACTCGCTTCATCGGCATCACGGGCCATGGGGTGGACTCTCCGGCAGTCTTCATCGAAGCCCTGCGCCGCTTTGACTTTGACTCGGTTCTGTTCCCGCTCAACTTCGTCCAGTATGCTAACCCCACCTATCGGCGGGACTCTGAGGAACTCCTTCGGCAGTGCCGCGCCAAAGATGTGGGCACGATGGTCATCAAATCCATCACCAGGGGGCCCTGGGGTGAGCAACCCAAGACCCATAGCACCTGGTACGAACCCTTCGTGGATGCAGAACACATCCAGCGGGCAGTGAACTTCGTTCTATCGCAAGACATAACCGGGTTATGCACCGCCGGGGACACTCGTCTGTTGCCGCTTGTTCTTCGAGCTAGCGAAGACTACGTTCCCTTGAGCGAACGTGAACAAGAGGCGCTGATCGCCACTGCTGAAGAGTATGAGCCTCTGTTCGTCTAAACTCCCACGCCGCGCGGTGCTTAGATCCCTGCGCTGAGAGAACGAAGCCCCTTCGGCAAACCGTCGTGGTGAGCTTGGGGTAGTATTCGTCTTCAACCGCTCGGGACAGTGGAACGTCTGCGTGGCTAATCTGGCTGGAGGGGGCCTGACGGCTTTGGAGCAACGCCAGGGCTGGCAGATGCACTTCCCGCGTCTATCCAGCGACGGGCGACGATTGGTATATGCCGGAGGTTGGACGGGCGGCATGTTTGACATCTACATACGCCAGTTGGCCAACCCGCTTCTTGATTGAAAATGGATTCACCACCGAACAGTTTCTAGAAGTAGTAGCTGGACAGACCTATACTATGAGCAGAGGGTGGGTAGAACTGCCTGGGGATAGAGGGGGCGTGCTTTCGGTGAAGTTCTGTGCTGACCAGCGTGAGGCTGGTGGGGTGGGGGGAGGACTCAGAGGCTATCCGGCTACCAGATTGTCTGTGCGTGGCCGGACTCGCTGATGATTCCGTCACCTGTCAGGATCGGCACTCCCAGCCACTTCGCCGCGCCGACGATGATGCGGTCGTGCAGTTCGGGAACGTCATCTACCTCGGCGGCGGCCAGGACAACGTCAGCGTTGACCGGAACGATCTCGTAGTTGACGCTGCCCGACATATACCCGATCAGCTCATTGAGGCGCACATCCACTCTCTTCGCTTCCGACAGGTACAGGACTTCCATCAGCGTGATGGCGGATAGGTAGACGTGATGTCTACCGGCGTCGGCATCCCGCAAGATTTGAGCGGCCTGGGAGCCAAGGGCGGGATGCCCGCGCAGGTGTCGGACGATGGCCACGGTGTCAGCCAGGTATTCCATGCTACCTACACCTTCCGCAGAAGCTGCGCCGTCACTCGTCGCCGCAAGGCCCGCAGCTCTGCATCCGTGACATCAAAATCCAGGTGCTTCCACAGTCCGCCCAGAGCCACGACTTTTCGGGGCTGTTGAACCTGGTATTTGAACTTGAGGAAATCGAGAAAGTGGGTAAGCTCCTCGAAGCTCTCGGAGGGCAACCCGTCAATGGCCTGGTACGCTTTTTGCTTGACAACTTGTCCTTTGTTCATATCTCATTTACCTTTCCGAACGTGTTCATCAGCACTGATTATAGCATAGAAAATCAGCCAGGTCAATAAACATAGTAGTCACCATGCCCCTGCGGGATGCCATAAAGCATGAAAACTGCCCTCAACCAGTTAAGGACTCCGGAGCCCCGAACTTGTTCGGGCTATTTTCAGAGCAGTGCGAAGCCAACGTAGCCAGCATAGCCCCCAACCCTGACGCCAGCCAAGTCCGTACGCTTGCGTGCCCTTCGGCAGGCCGTCATGGTGAGCTTGTCGAACCATCAGGACGGCGCCCTGGGGCTGGCGTCTTGGTGTGCAGGGCAACCGCGCCTCCCCCGTATTATGTGAATCAGTCTTTTCCTGATGCCGTTATCAGGGGTGGTAGGACTGCACTT
Organism: uncultured Anaerolineae bacterium; assembly: GCA_964525665.1. Classification (GTDB taxonomy): domain Bacteria; phylum Chloroflexota; class Anaerolineae; order VGOG01; family VGOG01; genus CAYMKL01. The sequence continues at coordinate 3,039 of CAZGKH010000534.1, forward strand.
AACCGTGGTCGTGTCATCGCGGCTCACCTATACGGCCT
>CAZGKH010000535.1:0-3066 GCA_964525665.1 uncultured Anaerolineae bacterium
GTCCCTCCAACGGCAACCCCCAAACCACCCTCGCCAACGCCTGCCCTGCCAACGGCAACGCCCAGGCCCCCTACGCCAACAGCAACAGCCATACCGCCCACGCCGACGCCTGTCCCGCCAACCCCTACGCCAGTGATCTATGTGGTTCAGGAAGGAGATACCTTGAGCGAGATCGCCAAGCAGTTCGGAGTTACCGTGGAAGCTCTCCAAGAGGCCAACGCTATCTCAGATCCCAAGAGTTTGCAAATAGACCAGGAGCTCGTCATTCCCCAGCCGCAGGTAACGGCTACAGCCACGTCAACCTCCATCTCGACTACCATCGCTCAGGTGGTCCACGTGGTTCAGGAAGGAGATACTCTGAGCGAGATCGCCAAGCAGTACGGGGTTACAGTCGAGGCTCTCCAAGAGGTCAACGCCATCTCGGATCCCAAGCGGTTGCAGATAGGCCAGAAGTTGGTAATCCCCCAGGGTGGAACGTTAACACCCGCCGGCACCGCAACTAAAGTCACGACGACGACAACCTCGATCCCGCCAACAGCTACCATAGCTCCCACCGTTGTCGGTGCTCCAGAAAGCATGGTCTTCGTCCCCGCCGGGGAGTTCATCATGGGCAGTCCAACGGGTGAGGGCCTTGACAATGAGCATCCCCAGCGCACCGTGTACCTCGATGCTTTCTACATCAGCAAATACGAGGTGACCAACGAGCAATTCTCGCAGTTTGTTGATGCCACTGGTTACACCACCGACGCTGAGACGGCGGGCTGGGGGTGGGCCTGGACAGGCGAGGATTGGGAAGAAGTGGAAGGGGCCGACTGGCGTCATCCACAGGGACCGGGCAGTAGCGTCGAGGGCAAGATGGATCATCCCGTCGTCCAAGTCAGTTGGAACGACGCCGACGCCTATTGTCAGTGGGCGGGTGTGCGCCTTCCCACGGAAGCAGAGTGGGAGAAGGCGGCGCGGGGCACGGATGGGAGGGAGTATCCCTGGGGGAACAGTGCGCCGAACGGGAGCAAACTGAACTACTGTGACACGAACTGTGAGCTTGCTTGGAAGGATTCGAACGTAGACGATGGATACACTGGTACAGCGCCCGTTGGGCATTACGAGGCTGGCAAGAGTCCCTACGGAGCCTACGACATGGCTGGCAACGTTTGGGAGTGGGTGGCAGATTGGTACGACGCCGAATATTACAGCAGGGCGCCTGAGCGAAATCCTCAAGGGCCCGATTCCGGGGAGAGGCGGGTGTTGCGGGGCGGTTCGTGGTCCGGCTATCAGGGGGATGCCCGCTGCGTTGATCGCTACGGGGGCGACCCGGACGTTCGCATCAGCTACTTCGGCTTTCGGGTGGCGGCTTCCGTCGGCTCTCCTTAGGAGTGGGGGCGCCTTACTCTATCCCAGCGAGAGCGGCGGCTGGCGGTTGGGCGACATGCAGAAGAACGGAGATGCAGAATGACAACAGCTAAACTTGTCGCACTTGCTGGCTACAGTGAGTGCCCACCGGAGGAAATGAAGCAACGCGCAGCTTCTTTCCGCGCGGTCATGCAGCGAAGGCGCAGCGTGCGTAGTTTCTCCAGCCGGCCGGTGCCGCACGAGGTGATTGAAAACTGCCTGCTGACCGCCGCTTCGGCGCCGAGCGGAGCCAATATGCAGCCCTGGCACTTTGTGGTTGTGAGCGATCCAGCGACGAAACGACAGATTCGGGAGGCTGCGGAGAAGGAGGAGTACGAGTTCTATCACGGGCAGGCTGGACAGGAATGGTTGGATGCCTTGTTACCTCTGGGGACAGGCTATCAGAAGCCATTTCTGGAGGCAGCTCCATACTTGATTGTGATATTTGCCCAGAAGTATGGTGTGTTGGCGGATGGTCGGAAGGTAAAACACTACTACGTGAACAAATCGGTAGGAATAGCCGTAGGGATGTTGATTGCGGCTATTCACAATGCGGGATTGGTTGCTCTGCCATACACGCCGAGCCGGATGGGCTTTTTGAGCCGGATACTTGGGCGGCCGGAGAACGAGCGCCCGTTCCTGGTAGTGGTGGTTGGGTATCCAACTGAAGGGGCGATGGTACCTGAGATTGGTAAGAAGTCGTTTGAGGAGATAGCCACCTTTGCATAGTGGTTGTCGTCTTCCCTGAGACCTGGCTACCTGGTTACCCTGTGTGGCTGGATTTCTCGCCGAAAGCCGCCCTTTGGGACTACCCTCTTGAAGTGAACGACCAACCACAGTTGAGGGTAGCTTTCAGGTCTCGCCAGTAGTAACCCGGCCGGTGGCTCATGCAAGCCGCTGGGCGGCAACATTATAAACATGGAGGTGGAGTCCACATGGGACGAAGGAAACAATCGCGGGGGAAGTGCGCCTTTTGTGCGCGGGAAATGACCAAAGGTGGTTTGACCAGACACTTGCGAACATGTTCGCAACGCCAAGAAGCCATTAGCGCTGCCAACCAAAAGCCGGGCCAAGAGCAAAGGCTGTATCATTTGCAGGTGCAGGACGCCTGGCGAGGCGATTACTGGCTCCATTTGGAGATGAAAGGCTCCGCAACGTTGCGAGATCTGGATCTATACTTGCGGGCAATCTGGCTGGAGTGCTGTGGACATCTGAGCCAGTTTTCCATAGGGGGCTGGAGTGGCAGGGAGATTGGCAAGAATAGACGGGTAGAGGAGGTCTTTGAGCTGGGGGTGGAGTTGACGCACATCTATGACTTCGGGACCTCGTCAGAAACGTTGGTCAAAGCGGTGGGGGTGCGGAAGGGGAAACCGCTAACTCGTCATCCCATTGCGCTGCTGGCCCGCAACGACCCGCCAGAAGCCTATTGTATGGAGTGCGAGCGACCAGCTACCTGGTTGTGTGTACAGTGCATGTACGAACTGGACGAACCGGGGACGCTGTGTGATGAGCACGTTGAAGATCATCCGCATGAGGACTACGGGGAGCCGATGCCGTTGGTGAACTCACCCAGGGTGGGGATGTGCGGATACTGTGGGCCAGCGGAGCCGCCGTATTGATTGAAGGAGGCAGCCGCCCGACAATTGTCGACCTGTGGAACACCGATACCTCGAAGCT
>CAZGKH010000536.1:0-3052 GCA_964525665.1 uncultured Anaerolineae bacterium
CTGGCTTTCACATTCAACTCATTCCATAAATGTCAACACCGTCGCGGTACTCACCTAACGAGCATTCATTCACGGGTATTGTTTCTAACACCGCTTGCAGAGGCTGGGTTTTGCAAAGCCGCGGCGCAGTTGAAGTAAGCCGTTAGGCGGATGCTAGGGGCCTCAGAAAAGGAATAGCCTTTGAGTATCTACGAGCAGAGAGATAGACCTGCATATGGTCGCTTTTCCCCAAAGCCGAGCTATGCCAGAAACCCATATATCCTGAAATGGTGGACTGAGGCACACGATCAATTGATGCTCAAGCAGATTGAGAAAGACCAGTGGCTCTGGTATTGGGGCATCACTGAAGAGATAACGGCCATCACGTCCTCAGAAACCTTAGACACTTGGCGGCAGGAAGATCCCTTATGCTCCAAGTACGCTTGGTATAACGTGCTGATGCATTTCGCTGCTTCGCGCGCACAGAATCTGGGTCTCACGAAGGAGATCAGGAAGCCTGAATGGAAGGTTTGTCCACTATGTAACCAAAGATTCGTGGAAGATTCTCTGCCCCTGGACCTTTGGTCGAAAGACTTGGAATCGACTACCTTGATTTCTGTGCTCCCTGCTTGAGTCAAGCGCTCTTTCAGGGTTTAGAGACCCTTTCACGGGAGCAGATTCTACATGATCTTCGAGATTTGTCGGATATACTGCAGAGGGTGCCAGTTCAAGACTTCGGGCGGGGGCCGGACGATCTTCAAGGTTTAGACTTTCAAGAGCGTTTAGCCCTTCTACAAGTTCTAGGGAGGAAACCTACTGTACGCTGTGTGAAAACGTTATTCGGGTCGTGGCTCAAGGCACTCATAGAAGCTGAAGTGCTGGAAGATGGCGCGCGGCGAACGAGTCGAGGCACTCAATGCTTAGCGAAAGATGGACATGTATGCCTGTCGCTGGGCGAGAAAACGATTGATGATCTTCTCCACAGTCATGGTATTACCCACGAGAAGGAATACCCTTACCCCGAAAGAGATTTCAGAGCCGATTTCCTTGTTGATGGGGTCTTCATAGAGTACTTCGGTCTGACGGGCGATCCTGATTATGATGCAAAAACAAGGTTGAAACAGAGAATCTGCAAGAAGCACGAGATCAAGCTTATTTAGGCAATAGCGCAAAACTCACCCTGTGAGTGTGTAGGCGCCCCTGCCAGACCACCAGATCCTGCAGCGCAAACGGCGAGTCAGGGGAGCCGTCATTAGCTCAATAATCGAGAGCTGAGTTTGCCATCCCTATATCTGGGCAGATTCAAGTAGCAGACCACAAGATGTTGAGGTTTTTCGACGGATGTGGCGGACTCCTTGCTGGTGCAACGGCTGATCTAGCTCATAGGTGCTGGGATGTGGCGATCCCAGCGGAACAGTTGTAGACGGGTTCACAGGGTGACTTTTGCGGTACTGCTTATTTAGATATATCCAAGTGATCTTGTCAGTCTCAAGAAGCTGCAAAAGAAGCTGTTGGGGGGATTGACCAGGGCGACTACATCGAAGTTTGTCGCGTCCGCCTAACCAGTCGCTCTGCGATCCGTTCACTCGAAACCACGCCCTGCGATTCGTTCGCCCAAAGCGCGGGGGATAAACTACTAGCCGAAAGCGGCGATGCCCCAAGCAGGCGGCCATGGAGTGGGGCTCAGGACATGCCTGACGAACCATCAGCCGAACGGTAACTGCATACTTTTCTGGAAGTAGAGCGGGAAGTGGTAAGCGCCTCCCGCTTTTGCTCTTCGGCTGGACATCGTACTTGCGGTTAGCCTGCAAGGGCTACTGTTTTGTAGTGTCCTACGACATAGCAGCTTGGAAGCGGCCGCGCGAGTAGTCAACCCCTTGCTCGAACTCCAGATCGTTAAGCGCCGAAGGTGCATGTCATGAGTGCCGTAATGCAGGAGATGGCCAGTTGGCTGAGCGGAGGACAAACGGGATGACGGCTGATATTCTGAAAAAGCTAGCAGGCGGCGACCGGCGTTCTATCGGGCGGGTCAGCGAAGTGGTTGCTGACGTGCTAAGCGATCCCACCCTGTTCGAGACGGTATTCTACGGCATGCTTGACGATAACCCAGTTATCAGAATGCGGTCTGCTGACGCGGTTGAGAAAATAACCACCCGGCGCCCAGAGTACCTCCAGCCTTACAAAACCAAGCTCATACAACGAGTGGCGAAAATCGAGCAGCAGGAGGTTCGCTGGCACGTGGCCCAAATGGCCCCCCGCCTGAAGTTGAGCCAGGAAGAACGGACAGTTGTGGTGGAGATCCTCTTGGACTACCTCAATGATCAGAGCAAGATCGTCAAGACGTTTTCGATGCAAGCCCTGGCTGATCTGGCGGAGCAGGACGCCAGCCTTCTATCCCAGGTGGTCCCGTTGTTGGAAGAACTTACCCGGACAGGCAGCCCGGCTATGAGAAGTCGAGGGCGAAAGCTACTGGAGAAACTGGGCCGATGAGCTTCGTGATACGAGAGATGATGATTCACGACTATGAAGAGGTACTTGCCCTTTGGCAAGCCTCCGAAGGCGTGGGGTTAAGTGACGCGGACTCGGAGGAAAGCATAGCGCGCTATCTCCATCGCAATCCTGGCCTGAGCTTTGTGGCCCATGATGGAGAGCATCTCGTGGGAGCCGTCCTCTGCGGCCACGATGGCAGGCGCGGCTACATCCATCACCTGGCCGTCAGCGAGCGCCATCGCCGCCGAGGACTGGGCCGAGTGCTGGTTGAGCGATGCCTCTCCGCCCTCAGACGAGACGGGGTTGACAAGTGCCACATCTTCGTTTTCGCCGACAATCGAGATACCATCGCCTTCTGGAAAAGCATCGGCTGGACCCAGCGGGTTGAACTGGTGATGATGTCTCAGTATACTGAGTAGTCCGGCTGCCTGAGATTGGGTGGCTCAACGCGGGGAACAGAAGCGAAGCGGGAGGCGCTGGAAACCTTCCGCTTCGCTTTTCGATCTGGATATGGCCGGTGGTTGACTTGTAAGCGTCCAGCGAAGCTTCGCCTCAAACCGACAAGTTAGATGGGACACAGATT
>CAZGKH010000537.1:0-3051 GCA_964525665.1 uncultured Anaerolineae bacterium
CCCGCGACGTGCGGCTCCAGTTCCTGCTGGAGGCGGTGACGTTGAGTCTGATCGGCGGGCTGGTGGGTGTTCTGGCCGGTGTAGGAGGCTCGTATCTTTTCAACGAGCTGGGCACCATGCGTACCGAGCTGGTGCCGCTCTCCATCCCGCTGGCCTTTGCCGCCGCAGCGGTAGTGGGCATCTTCTTCGGCTACTATCCGGCCACCAAGGCGGCGCAACTGGACCCGATCGAGGCGCTGAGGCGGGAGTAAACAAAAAACAATACCCAATATCCAATACTTGATATTGGATATTAGATATTTGGCAGGAGGAAGACTAATGAAGATTTGGCACATCACACTGATTGCAGTGCTCGTTGCTATGGCATTAGCTGGATGCGGGGGAAGTGAAGTGCCCCCGGCACCGACAGAGACAAGGGACAGCGAAGTCAATACCAGCGCAGCCCTTGACGCGTCTTACGAGAACGCGCTGCCCGTTAGCAGCCAGCTTGCGCTGGGTATATTCCAATTGGAGGAGACGGAGGACGCCGTCACGTCGGAGCAGGCGTCGGCCTTGCTGCCACTTTGGCAGGCCATACAAGCAGGAACGTTGCAGGGCGAGACCGAGACGAACGCCGTTCTGAAGCAGATCGAGAGGGAGATGACATCGGAGCAATTGGAGGCCATCGCCGCCATGCAGCTCACCTGGCAGGACATGACGGGATGGGCAGAGGCGCAGGGCCTGAGCATGGGATTGTCGCCAGAAGTGCTGGCCACGCGCCAGGCCCAGGGCGATTTCGGCCCGGCCGGCAACTTAAGCGAGGAGGAAAGGGCAGTGGTTCGAGCCACCGTGGAGGGGGGAGGCATGCCCTTCGGTGGCAACCGGGGCAACCTGGGCGAGGAGGAACGGGAGGCCAGGCGCGCCACTGCTGAGACCAGCGGCATGGACTTCGGCAACCGCGGATTCGGCGGCAGGGGGCAGCTCCCCATCCTGGCCCAGCCGCTGATCGAACTGCTTACCCAGCGGGCGGCGGAGTGATCTGGGCGTAGCAGTGTCGTGAGGATCGGCCAGCCTGGGCGTTGGCCAGTTGGCTGATCTCTATCGCCCCAGTAGCAAAAGCGGGAGGCGCACAACGCCTCCCGCTTTACCTTTAGCCCCCGTTTCAGCTAGCCAACGCACGAAGCCCGCTGCACCCGCCCGCTACCGCCGGCGAAACCCGCCTGAATCACCAACGCCGTAGCACGCAGAGGATGCTAGTCAGAAGAGCAGGGGGGCGTTGGCTCCATACGATGTTAGATGGTGGGAGCTAGCTGCTCTTCTTTATGCGCTTCAACGTAGATTCGCAACGCCGCCCTTATCCGCCGCTCCCATCCGTCTTCCTGGGCATCGAACCATGCGAATACGTCGGGGTCTACTTGCATCGTCACCACCACTTGCGGCTGCTGAGGCAACCGTAGCGTAGCGCGTGCAAAAAAATCATCGTCCAACGGCGGAATGTCAGAGTAATCAATTTCCTCGTCCCTCCGCGAGCAAGACCCGCCTGACTGACCGCTGCCACCGCTGGTAGCGCAACTTCGTTAAAGCGCAAGGGCGGGCGTCGGCTCCAGCGCATGTCAGGCCGCTTCTTGCTTTGCAGCCGTTGTTATCTGCCGCGCAGTTCGGGTATGTTCAGCCTGCCCGTCTCGACGTTGGTGTGACGAAGCGCCCTCAACGAGACCCGCTTGCACCTGGTGCCACCGTACCGCTCTTTGCGCTAACTCTGCCCCATCCCCTCGGTGCCAATTGTACAACGTGGCCGGGTCGAAGTCTGCGTCATTGGGCCATACCAAAGTGGCAATCTCGGCATCCAAGCGGACTTGACGGAAGAAATCCAAGTCACGCAAGGGGGCGTAGTAGTAGCCATAGAGCACCGGTTCAAAGTTGATAGTCTGCTCGGTGCCATCATCAAAAGCGATACGCAAGGTATAGGGTCCCACAATGGCAAAGTCGGTCACCTTGACCATCAAGTGTGTCATGTTCTACTGCTCCTCTCGCGTCAAGGGTGGTATTTTCTTGATTGGTTCACCCGCGTCAATCAGGCTCCAGTTCTCCAACAGTTCTTCCTGATACAGTTCCAGCCACGCTTCCACCAGGCGTTGTTGGCGACGCGGTAAGAAGCCCGCCAGGAGCTCGCCGGTATCAATACGATACGTCGCCTGGTAGTCCTGGTAGTAAGCGTGTAGGTGAGGGGCGTGGTGTTGCGCCCCCGTCTCTGTGAACATACGAATGATGATGCCAAAAAAGTGTCATATTTCCGGCACTTCCTGCTCCGGGTGAACGCTGATCAACGCTCGTACTGTCTAACCTCACCGCGTTCCCGCGATACCAAAGTGATAGTGACCTGACCGTGAGTTTGATACCAGCGTGCTGGCCTGGCGGCGTAACGGTTGGGTTCAGGCGCGTTGCGGAGCGCAGCGGAGCAACGTCGCCTGCAACCCGCTGTTAGCCCGCATCCTTCCATTGGCGAAGCTGAAGCGCCAGCGCGATCTCTGCTAGCAACCCCACCACCAGACCGGCCCACGTCGTGAGGTCGAACACGAACGGGCCGCAGCCGCCGCCCGGGCAATAGACAAAGATGGTACCCACGTCAATCCCCAGTAGAAAGAGCGCGCCCACCACGAGCGCAGCAATGATCCCCGCGCGGCGGCCGCCTTGCGCGGCAAACAGGCCCTACCCCCATATGCTGAAGACAACGGTATAGACCAGCGCAGCCAATGTCATCAAGCCCGTTGTTTTCACATAATCGTTGGGGATGACATACGCGAAATCAAAGAAAGCACGAAGCAACTCGATCAGCAACTGGATTGCCGAGAGCGTAATGGCGCCGGTGATGGATATGAACCAGGTTTTCATTGGGATTGCTCCTGCTACGCATTTTCTATCCCTGCGGCGGTAGCGACTGCAGGTACATCCAGAGTGCACTCAACTCGTCGTCTTCGAATTTGGCATACCACGGCCAGGGCATGAACTTGGGATCGATCACATCGCCGTCCGGGCTGACGCCGGCTCGAATGGCCTTAACGAAGTCGGCCT
>CAZGKH010000538.1:0-3047 GCA_964525665.1 uncultured Anaerolineae bacterium
GTGACCATCTTGAGGCCCCCTTTGGCGCTGGAGCAGGGCAGCTTGATGTCGAACTGGGCCATCTCCCGCGCCAGGGGCTCCCAGTCGCCCCGCCGCTCACATTCTTCTTTGATACCAAGCCCATCGGCCAGCGAGGCGCGCAGGTCTTCGACGATGGTGGGCACGTACCGCAGGGTGAACTCCTCCGTCGTTGTGTCAAAGATGCCGATCTTACTAAAGGTGCTGCCAAAGTCCACCACCAGCACCCTTTTGTTTTCCAGGTCCGCCTCGCTGCGGATGCCCATCTGCCGCCGCTCGCGGGCCACGACGTCGTCGTCTAATGCCTCGGCCGTCTCGGTGATGTACAGGTCCTCGTCGGCCTGGTTGATGTTCTTGTCAAAGAACCACGGACTGCGCTGGCGAACCCGGTCCACGCGCTCGATCTCATCTTGCACCTTGACCCCGTCGAACTCGTCAATCACACAGCCGCCGTCTACGATTTTGGTGCGACATTTGCCCACCATCACGTAGCGCTTGTCCAGCACGGTGATCTGAGGGGCCTGAAACAGGCCCACTTGCAGGGCCAGATCCAGCGTATCGGCGCTGACCATGCCGCATTGCCCGGTGGGATAGTTGGCCTGGTCCACGAAGCTGAGCAGCATCGCTTCGTAGTTGCGCCTCCACTGGCGGGGATGATCGCGCTTGCACGCCTCCTCCGGCGAAGCGGCCCACTCGAAAAAGTTATCCAGCGTGACCGGCCCCTCGTAGCCGCCCAGGAGCGCCAGGTGCAGGATGTTGTACATCGCCCCCAACTTGAGTTGCCTTTTGCGGCCCATCAACCGGGGATCGGCCCAGATGTCGGGCTGATCCCCTTTGTAGAAATCCTCGGCCACCTGCTTGACAATGTCGCAGCTCTCGACGACGTCCTGGGCTTTGGCCTCGTGGTGGGCTTCGGAGAAGCTGACCACGTGGACGATGTCAGGCTCCATGTGCATCTGCCAGTAGGTGGAGACAGCCAGGTGGCCTTTAGCCTTGTCCAGGTTGGGCGGAAAACTGGACAGGCCGCCGCGCGTCTCTTTGATGATGTGGAAGTCAAAATGGCGGGTCAGTGGCTCGATCAGTTCGTAAGCCGCCTGGAACTTGGCCAGGTCGTTGAGCCCCGATGCGCCGGGCGGCAGGTCGTACATCATCTGCATCACGTAGTGCTTGATGTCCGTCTTGAGCGCCACCACGCCGGCGACGACGTGATCGGTCACCAGCAGGTCGTCAGTGCTGTTGCGCAGTTGCCACTGATGCGGGTCGTTGATCTCGACGGCTTTATCGCGGGCCGCCCACCAGCGCATCACCTCGAAGTGCTCGTCGAAGCTATCGCGGATGGAGATGGGGCCGCGCCCGTCCAGCTCGTTGTAAAAGAAAATCGGCACCGCTGGGAAGGGCATGTGGAACTCGCCCTCGAAGAGCTTGGCCAGCTCGACCAACTCGTCGGTGCCGGAGTAGATGCGGGTCATGGGATAATTGCCCCGCTGCGTGGCCTCCTTAAGCCGCCGCAGGTCTTCTTTGCTGCGGATGGGCACGCCGCCCTGCCCCTTGAGGTACTTATCCGGGTCCTCTTCGCCGCGCACAAACTTGGCCAGGTACTCTTGGGCTGGCTGATCGGGCGCCAGCGAGACGATCTCCAGACATTCGGCCTCGGCCAGCATCTCGACGGCCTCCACCGTCGGCTCGATGCTGCCGGCGGCGATGCCGATGTGAGCGCGGATGATGGGCCGGTTCTCCAGCTCGCGCACCTGGTGGACCCGCTGCAGCAGCGTGGCGGCCCATCTCACCTCTTCCTCTGTCACGGTGACAGCCCTGCCCTGGGCGAACGCTTCCAGTTCTTCCATGGTGATAAAGTCGTCCACCACCAGGCCAAAGAAACTCTGAAAGGCGTCAATGTCGCCGTAGTTCTCGGCGATCTCGTCCAGGTTGTAGTGCCGGTCCTCCGGCGGCGAGAACTTGTCCTCCAGCACCGGCAGGCCGGTCATAGCCCGCACCAGGTTGGCCGCTGGCCGCAGCCCGCCAAAGGCGTAGCGGGTGCCGCTCTCGCGGGGCAGCAGGTGGTATTTGGCTGCCTTTTCGATGAACTCGCCAATGAGCTTGTCCACGTGCAGGTCGCCCAGCCGCATGGAGATGGCCACTATCTCGGGGCGCGATTCGCGGATCTTGTTGATCGCGTCCTCAATGGGTACTGCGGGGCCCAGCTTGACAGCCATGTAGCCCTCGCCCCGGTCTTCCATCCACTCCGCAAAAGTCTCCACTCCCAGCGAGTGGACGCAATCGCCGACGGAGCCGGCCAGCACGCGGCGCTTTTTGGTCGGTGTTTCTGTGTCAGTACTCAAGGTACTCCTCCTGAAGGGGTATTGGGTATTGGATATTGGGTATTGTATGCCTGCGCGAAGCACGCTAATACCCAATATCTAATACCTAATCTCTAAGCCACAAAGGCGATTAGCGCCTCCAAATTCCCCAAGCCATATCTCTGCGGGATGCGTGCCTCACCCGCGTCCCGGCCCAGATAATCCTTGCCCAACTGCGCGCCGGCCCAGGCGATTACTCTGTCCATAGTGGGTGTCTCCACGCCGGCCAGTTCGGCGATGGCCCGGCTGACGGCCAGGCCAAAGGGCACGTCTTCGGCCAGGTAGCGGGCGCCAAAGTCGGGGACGAATTGGCCCGGCGCGATCTCTCGCACGGGGGCCTTGAGTCCGGCGTAGGCCCGGTTGGTGACAAAGGCGCTGTGCAAGCTGGTTGGATCGGCGATCGCGTCGCCATAAGAGCGCAGCAGCCACGCCTTCAACCGGCGCACGGCGGAAAGGTCCAGGACAGGCTCCAATCGGGCGCGGATGGCTTGCACGTCGTCGCTCAAGCCGGCCAGCGTTCGCGCCCCTTCCTCGCTGAGGCTGTGATAGAACAGCGGCGCTTCGTCAGCACGGAAGGGCCTGCCATCCCAATCGGCAAAGAGACCGTACATGATGCCGGGGTGGATGAGCTGCCCCGTGTTGGCCAGGGTCAGAGCGAGCATGTTGGCCGCC
>CAZGKH010000539.1:0-3043 GCA_964525665.1 uncultured Anaerolineae bacterium
TCACCGCCGTGTTCAGCGACACGATCAGTGAGATCGGACAGGCGACGTATCTGGGTAAGCTCAATCTCTACGACAATGCTGGCGGTGCCCACCGCGACCTCATTGACACCTACGTCCTCTTCGGCGACCCATTCATGAAGCTGAATCTGCCTGCGTGCGACGCGGCGGACTTCGATAACGACGACCACATCACGGTGGCCGATATTATGCAGGTGGCTGCCCGCTGGGATACCGAGTGGGGCGACGCTAACTTCGACCGCAAGTACGACCTGGACGATGACGGCGACGTTGACATCGTAGACATCATGCGGGTGGCAGCCAGATGGGATGAAGTATGTTGAAACGCTCTAGCATTTTCCTCATTATTGTTGCAGCTCTTGCCCTGGCCTTGATGGCCTTCGCACCTCTCGGCGGGAGTATTTCCATCGCTCCAGTCGAGGCGCAACACGCCGCACTACAAGATCCAACTGTACGAATAGAACCCGCTCAGTCGGTCGTAGATGTCGGCGAGACTTTCACTGTCACGGTGATGATAGACGAGGCCAGCGACCTGGGGGGCTTCGAGTTCGCCCTGTTCTTCATCACTACTACGGTGACGGTAGACAGTGTGACTTTGGGCGATTTCCCAGGCAGCACAGGGCGGACGATCATCACCGTCGGCCCCACTATAGATAACGAAGCGGGGGAGGTGAGGTTCGGGGCGGCCACTATCGGCGCCGATCCGGGACCTGGCGGGACGGGAGAGCTGGCCGTCATCGTCCTAACCACCAAGGGCATGGGTACCAGCCCCCTCGATTTGCAGGACGTCCTGGTGCTGGACACCGCCGCCCAGCACCAAACGCCCACCGTCCAGGGTGGCATGGTAGTGGCAGGTGGCGCGCCAACGCCTACGGTAACGCCTACTGCTACCAGTACGCCGACCGGGACCACTACCCCCACCCCAACAACTACCACTACGACCACCATCACGCCGGAACCGGTGATCGTCGTCTACCCACCTGGTGCGCCAGTTGGAGAGCTATTCACCTTCTTCGGCTCTTACTTCACGCCCGATGGCCTGATAGAGGAATGGTTCGCTGATCCAGATCAGGTGCGCCATCACCTGGGCTCCTTCTACGCCGATTCGTCCGGGGAATTCACCCGTCCTCATATATGGGAGGCGTTCTGGCCTGCTGGCATTTACAGCTACATCGCTAACGACGTCGCCAAGGAATCCGAGACCTTCGTGGAGTTTGAGATGACCGAGGCTCAACCACAAACGCCAACCAGCACGCCTACCTCAACTCCGACTGCCACGCCAACCTCGCTCATCCAAAAGGTCTACTTACCTCTGGTGCTGAAAGGCTGGTAAACAACGATGAAGGGTCTCCTCATAAGAAACCAGGTTTTTCCACTTCACAAATGCTTCGCAGGGCATCTAGGGTGTCTGCAACTGCGCACATTTTGGATACAAAGGGGGCCAAAAACCTGGTTTCTGACCATCCTCCTGGCCCTGACCCTGTTGCCCACCCTGGCCATAGCCTCGTCTTCACTTTCCCCCTCAGCCTCCCAACCCTTCGACTTTGCTCAGGGCAGGGGTTGGGGGGAGAGGGGGGCAGTGGCCCGGCAGAATGCCACTGTGCGAGTGGAACCCGCCCAGTCGGTTGTAGACGTCGGTGAGACCTTCACCATCACGGTGATGATAGACGAGGCCAGCGACCTGGGCGGCTTCGAGTTCACCATGCTTTTCGTCACCACGACGGTGACGGTGGATAGTGTGACCCTGGGCGATTTCCCAGGCAGCACAGGACGAATGGCCATCCCCATCGGCCCAACCATAGATAATCAGGCAGGGGTGGTAGATTTCGCAGTAGCAACCGTCGGCGCCGATCCTGGGCCTGGCGGGACGGGAGAGTTAGCCGTCATCGGCCTCACCGCCCAGGGCGCGGGCAGTAGCCCCCTTGATCTGCAAGACGTGCTGGTGTTGAACACCAAGGCCGAGTACCAGACGACTACCATCGAGGATGGCACTGTCGTAGCAGGTGACACACCGCCGCCCGTCTCCATAATCTATTTACCCATTATCATGAAACTGTGGTAAGTTGGAGCCTAGCGGCAAGGGCTATGAGCTATACCTTGTTCGCGCGCTGATCCAGTTAGCCAACCTTGGAAGACCCAACTGGCTATCTTCACCTGGTGCTGAAAGGCTGGTAAACCATGAAGACAGGGAAATTCGGTGAGTTTCAGGGCAAGATGAGAAGAGCAAACCTCGTGCTCTGGCTCACTATCTTGCTCGCCATTGCCCTTCTGCCCACCCTGGCCATGGCCGCGCCTCCGTTTTCTCCCAGCGAGGCAACTCTGGCCCGGCAGGACCCCACCGTGCGAATAGACCTCACTCAATCGGTTGTGAGAGCGGGCCAGATTTTCACTGTCTCGGTGATGATTGACGGAGCCAATGACCTGGGCGGGTTCGAGTTCACTCTGCTCTTCGCCCCCACGATGGTGACGGTGGATAGTGTGACTGTGGGCGATTTCCCAGGCAGCACAGGGCGGCAAGTTATCCCCGCCGTTGGTCCCACTGTAGACAACCAGGCGGGGACGGTCAGTTTAGGAGTGGTAACCGTCGGCAGTGCGCCAGGTCCCAGTGGGACAGGCGTGCTGAGCACCATCACTCTCACTGCTCAGGGGCCCGGCGAAAGCCCCCTCGATCTGCAAGACGTCCAGGTGGTGGACACCGGCGCCGGGCGCACAACGATCACTGTGGAGGATGGGGTGATCCGAGTGGGATTTGCCGTTTACCTGCCCCTGATACTGAAAGACTGGTAAAAATAATGATGAGGGCCTTGAAGTTTGGTGGGCTACGGGGTAGACTAGAACAGGTGGGCCTCGAGTCCTGGCTAATCATCTTCCTGGTCTTCTCCCTCTTGCCTGCGCTGGTGATGGCCGCGCCTTCGCTTGCCCCCCCAGCCCCCCAATCTTGGGGGGAGAGGGGGGCACTGGCCCAGCAGGTGGCCACGGTGCGCATAGAACCCGTCCAGTCAACGGTTCAGGTGGACGACAGCTT
>CAZGKH010000540.1:0-3017 GCA_964525665.1 uncultured Anaerolineae bacterium
AGTGGATCAGTCCCACACGTCGGCCGAGTGCATGATCTCGTGCAGTCGCACTGCGTCGGCTGGTGCTACCCCCTCCACCCATAAGGGGCTGGTGTAGGCGATGTCGCCGTCAGCCTGGGTAGCCTTGGCGAAGTAGAAGTGCCCCTCCGCAGTGGGTGCGACGGGCGTCCAGGTATGCATAGCCGCTCCGGAGAAGCTGGCTCTGGCCACTACAAGCCCTCTATCGAAGAGCTCCAGCGTCACGCTCTCTCCATCGGGATCAACTACGTCCACGGAAAAGGATATCGGCGGTGTTTGGGAGATGATGGACCCCATCCAAGCATCCCCAGCGCGCAGGGCTAAAGCCAGGTTGCTGTCTTCGGTGGCGAAGGTGCGCCGGGCCCGCAGCGCCTCCAGGATGTCGTCTTTGGTCAGTGCCCGCGCAACCACCCCGGTGCGGTGGGGGGTATCAATGCCCCAATTGGGCGTCTCGGTGTCGCCATTGTTGGTTGCGCCTACGTGCCAGCCGGCGTAGAGGCTGCGGAGGTACTCGCCCTCGAAGGTGAAGTACTGGCTCCCGCTGCCGTTGCCCACCTCTTGAAGAGCGATCACCGCGTCGGCTGGCGGATTGTAGGCGAAATCATTGAAATCGCTGTCGGGGAAGGGGTGATTGAACTGGGCGGCTGCGCCTGGTTGGGCAGCGAGCCAGAGGTAGAACTCGGCCAGGGTGTCGTAGCCAGGATCGTCGCGGGAGACGTAGCCCTGTGTCTCGAAGACGCTGACGTGGCCCGCCTCACGGCTTGACCACTCGAAGCCGCGCAGAGCCACGAAGCTCCCATCCACAGTAGCCGCCTCGGCTTGAGCCAAGGTGTCGGCCCACCAAGCCTCGTTGAGATCATGGTCATGATCGGTAAGGGCCAGGAAGTGCAATCCGTTGGCCCGAGCGACAGCGTAGGCATAGCGCGGTGGCCCGCTGCCGTCGGAGTAAGTGGAATGGGAATGGATATTGCCGAAGCAGGCCCACATTCCGCCGGGCAGCGGGGCCGGCGGGGCGGGCGAGGAGGGCGGCGGGGGAAGATCCGTCAGTGAAGCGGGGTTGGGCTGGGCAATGGCGAAGTCGGCGTTCATGTCGTTTGTGTCGCCCGCGCCCACCCGCTGCAGCGACCTGGGGGCCGGGGCGGAGATATCGCCGCTCACGCCCACGGCAGCGTAGTCAGCCGACTTGTAGGCGATGGCGTCCACGACCTCGTCAGCGGGGCCCAGCAGCAGCATCTCGTCGCCCGTATTGGAGAGGGCCCAACTGCCTGTGGCCCACGGACTGTACTTATCCATGTTGGGCACTATCGCAGTATCAGTGAAATCCGCACCTGAGACCCGCGCCTCGAAGTCGGGATAGAACCCGAAGCGGTCACGGAACTGGGCCGCGTTCTTGGCTACGATGACAAGACCTTGTGGGCCAACTGTTGTCCCCGGCGGGAACTGATACATCCCCTCGCCCTTGCCCTTCGTCTCCTCATCTCCGACTTTGTAAAAAGAGAGGGCCACTGTACTGCCGGTGGGATTGAATATTTCCACAAACTCATCGCCCTCGGTCTCAGGAACTGTGCCATCGTAGCAGACCTCGCTGATGAGAAGGGGAGCTGTGGGAGGGAGCGTCGGCGTCGTGGTGGGGGTGGGGGTTGGGATAGGAACACTCCCTGGCGAAGGAAAAGCTCGCTCCACGAAATCGCCCGCCTGATCGGTGTCGTAGCCCATCGGCTCGCGCTCCAGCGAATGGCCGGCGGCGACATCGGGACAAGGCGGGTCGAAAACTGTGGTATTCGCCCCGTAGGACATCTGATCAATGATCGCCCCCGCGCCGTCTCTGAGAATCAGACGGTCGCCATCGTTGCTCAGCCCATTGCCGATCTTGCCATCGGCGACGAAGACGATGGCGCCTGCGAAGTCGGGGTAGTTGGTGTAGAAATCCGCTGAGGCGGCGACAACCACGAAGCCGTTAGCGGGGATGGTCACCGTGGGAATGAAATCGGTGGCCATGTTGTCGCCTATTGTCCAACCGGTCAGCTCAAGCGGCGCGGAGGCATTGTTGTGGAGCTCCACCCACTCGTAGGCGGCATCGGGGCCGGACTGAACGGAATCGTACTCCACCTCGTTGATGACCACGTCGAGGCTGGCGGGAGTAGCTGTCGGCGTGGCCGTGGGAGTGGCCGTCGCCGTTGGGGTGAAGGTGGATGTAGGCGGCAATGTCGGGGTAAGGGTCGCGGTGGGCGTTGCCGTCGGGGTGAAGGTGGCTGTCGCCGTTATGGTAGGAGTGGTCATCGTCGGGGTGAGAGTGGCTGTGGGCGTCAAAGTCGGAGTGATGGTAACTGTGGACGTAGCCGTCGCTGTTGAGGTGATAGGCACTGTTGGAGTGAATGTGGCCGTCATCGTAGAGGTAAGAATGGCCGTCGCCGTAGGCGTCAGTGTGTCGGCAGGCGCGATAGTGCTGGTCAGCGTGGCGGTTGGGGTCAGCGTCAACGTTGTAGCGGTAGCCGTCGGCGTCTCCAAGAGCCAGGAATCTTCTGCGCTGGCGCCCATCACCGCAGCGATCAACACCACACCAGTTAAGAGTAAGATTGCAGCAAGTCCTGCTAAGAGTTTCTTCATTTCCCACGCCTTCTTGAGAACACGGATTCGCAGGATTGGCGGATTCGTTTCCAGCGGTTGGAACCATCTCCGGGGAACGCGAATGTGCCGGGCATCCACCGCTCGGCTGAGGCTCAGGCCGAGGAGTGGTAGCCGGGTACGGAGCGCCCTCACAGGCGCGATTTCAACCGGGGGCGTTTCAAATTGGTTGGGGGTTCTTGGAGGGGCCTACTGTCAACGGATTCTTGGAACAGATTGAACGGATGAGTGTACTGAAAAAAGCTCCCGCAGCCGTCCCCGGGTGCGGAAATCGGCCCGAGGACGGGCCTCAGAGCAGGCTTTTTTCAGGGGAGTCAACGGATGATCGCCTATCCGGCGAGACTTTTCCTCTCCGATCCGAACTTGAATCCGTT
>CAZGKH010000541.1:0-3002 GCA_964525665.1 uncultured Anaerolineae bacterium
GGCTTGCAGCGCAGTTTTTCACACCGAAAATGGGCTACAATTCGGCCCAGAAGTGTGGCGAGGCAATCGCCGCTTCCGTAGCAACGCACCGCAACTGAGGAGTGGATCATGAAGCTGTTCTACGAACTGGGGTACCGGTTCTTTCGTATGCCTTGGGAAGCGGGTCCGCGCGAGGAACTGGTGGGATTGGTGGAGAGCGGACGCATCGTTCCCTTCCAGGCACTCGCTATCTGCTGTGGTGCTTCAAGTGGCCGCTGCGCTGGTGGGAACGGCTCGTTTTCCGCTTCGCCTTTTTCGGCGCCATGGCGCTCGATCCAGGCGAGGCTGAACGGCGTTTTGGTGAATATTTTGAGATCGAGCGGATCGCCGGTGACACTAATCTTTCTGGGTCTTTGGGAGTTGGCGTGGGTAGCGAGCCGGAGTCCCCAACTTGTTGGGGGTGTGGCGTGGCAACCCCCAACGAGTTGGGGACTCCAACACTGTGACCATGCGAAATCCCAAAGAGCCATCTTTCTGGATGGCCACGCGGGTTCGCGGCCTACTTGATGAGGCGGAAGGCTGCGTGACGCTGGTCAGGTTCATAGCGGTCAGAGCTGGCATGGTGCGCCACGCTGACGGTGAGTACGGGAGGGTGGCCCACGGAGACAGACGAACTACAACTGACGAAAGACGATAAGGAGAAGAATCTCATGTCAATGTTCACGATTTGTACAGCTTTTGTGGCTGAAGGAAAACTCGATGAGACCCTCACGGGACTTGCCTCTTCGGAGAAGGGTTTTACCCGCGAAATCGGGGTGCTTTTTCGCAGATTCTTTCAGTGTACCACACAACCTCATGTTATTTGGGCTAACACCGAGTGGGAGTCGGAAAAACACCACAACGACGCAGCACAATCTCTGATGAAAAAACGCCGGGATGATCGTTTTGCATCTATTCCTTTTGGTCCAGATCCCTATTTTGAGATCTTCTGCAATGAGGAGAAGGGACTCAGGGTCGGCGAGTTTTCTGATGATCTTGGCTTCATGATTGTGGCCCACGGCCTCATAGGTGCCAAAGCCAGGGAGAGCTTCCTGAAGCTGCGAAAAGAACGGACAGCAGAGCTGGCAGAGAAACTCTGCTGGCTTAGCACCTATCACAATATCTATGCTCCCGATGAATTTGTTGCCTTCTTGGGGTTTGTTGATGAGGAGTCATTCAACCAGGTTCGCCGTGTGGGGGATTTTCTTCTGGAAGAATATCTTTTCACCGGGTTAAGACATCCAATGGGGATGTCTTACCTTGCTGGTTACAATCAGTTCATCTGCACTCCACTTTCCCTTACGGGGAGTTAAGTGTATAATAACGATGACGAGCCAGGAGAACCTAAGTAAGAGTTTCCTGAAACCGGCGGTATGGAGGTGAAAGAGAGAATGAGAGCACAACACACGAAAGAGGAAATCCTGTCTGTTCTGGACAGTGTACCTGTAACGGCAGTAGCCACGTCGGCCGGAGACAGGATGAGAAATCGCATGATGCACTACGCTGCTGACGAGAACCTCAATTGCTATCTGGCTAGCATGAAGGGCGATCCCAAGACGGTGCAGATTACGCACCAACCTTCGGTATCGCTCCTGATCTACCAGGGTGGTGGCGATATTAACGATTCGCAAGAGGTGGAAATCAGCGGCAAAGCCGTTATGGTGAAAGATCAAGCAGAGAGACAGAAAGCCCTTGAAATCACGGCTAAGAGATCGCCAGTGGTCAAGTACCTGATGGAGGCAGGGAACGAAGAGGTATTGGACTGCATCAAGGTGGCGCCAGAGGTGGTCAAGTTCCGCGTCTTCAAAGAGATCGTGCAGGGCTTGCCCCCCACAGTGATCGAGTTTCCGGAGAACAGAACGACGGTCAGCGATTGGGAGCTACTGAAGGCCAAGGTCAGGAACTGGGCGCTGGAGCTCAGGATACCGTTTCTCACCGCCAGTGCTGTGCCGGTCCTGCTGGGTACGGCCATAGCAGGGGCTGGGACAGGGCGGATACATTGGGGATATTTCGCCCTGACATTGATCGCCGCAGTGCTGCTGCACGCTGGCGCCAATGTCATCAACGACTATTTCGATCATGTGAGCGGCAACGATGAGGTAAACACGGAGTTTGTCAGGCCCTTCAGCGGAGGGAGTCGAGTGATTCAGTTGGGTCTGCTTACCCCGCTGGAGGTGCTGGTCGGGGGACTACTCCTGTTCTTCCTGGCTATCCTGATCGGCCTCTATCTGACTTGGGCGCGGGGGGCACTCATTTTAGCACTGGGAGCGGTGGGCCTTGTCTCGGGAATGTTCTACACTGGGCGTCCATTCAACTGGGTCAGCAGAGGGATAGGGGAGATCCTGGTAGGGCTGAACTTTGGCGTCTTGATGACTCTGGGAGCCTACTACGTGCAGACCCGAACGTTGAGTTGGACCCCAATAATGGCGGCCATACCTATAGCGCTTCTTATTGCAGCCGTGCTATGGATCAACGAATTCCCCGACTACGCAGCCGACAGGGCGGTGGGCAAGAAAACGCTGGTGGTCAGGTTGGGGCGGCCAAAGGCTGCTGTGGTGTATGGGCTGCTGATGGTGTGCGCCCACCTCGTCCTTCTGACTGAAGTGGTGGCTGGCGCCCTACCCCCGGTCGTCTTGCTGGGCTTCGTCACTCTTCCGCTTTCGCTAAGGGCAATACAGTACACGAGGAGACATTACGCCAGCTCTTTCGACCTGGCTCCGGCCAATGCCCTGACCGTTATCAGCCACTTGGCGACAGGGTTACTCCTGACGCTAGCCTATGCCTGGGAGGGGTTTGGACAGCAAGGCCTAGGGTACGTGGTTGTCCTAGGAGCGATGTTCGTTGCCTTCGTAATCTATATGTATCGGCACGTGGAAAAGCAGAAGGATATCTTTCTCGGTCTCAAGCAGGTCGTACGTTGATAAGCAGAGCTGGTTGACTGACAAATTTAACATTTCAACCGACACACAATAATTGGGACACAG
>CAZGKH010000542.1:0-3001 GCA_964525665.1 uncultured Anaerolineae bacterium
GCCTCGAAGACGCCGTCTTGGCCTGTCCATCCTTCGGTGAGGATAGCAAACTCGTTCTGCAAGCTCACCGATAGGTCCGGGACCACCTGCCCGCTGGCCAGGTCGGTAGCCCAGACCAGGCTCTCCGTCTCGCCCTGTTTGAGGGTCAGATTGAGCCTGGAGACCACCATGATCTGACTTGAGGGCTGCCCGTAAGGCAGCTCTAACACTTCGGGGGCCGCGACCTCGAGATAGTAGATGCCTGGGGCCAATGTCTCCCCCTCGTCGCTGGCTACCGTGGTGCTCAGCACGCCCATCTGGTTGAGGGGGGCGTCGGCGTCCTCCGACCACTGGCGCACCAGGGCCGCGCGGTCGGGGCTGAACTGATCCCGATACTGCCACGAGTCGCGCCCATTGAGACCCATGAAGTCCTCCCTGCTCAGGCGGTAGAGGCTGAAGTCCAGGCGGGAGACGTTGCGATAATTCGCATAGATGATGGTCTCGGCGTAGGCGTTGTAGGTGCCCACGTTGCCAGAGCTAGTGAAGTAGGCCCTAGGATCCAGGTCGCGGGTGGTAAAGCTCACCGCCTTCTCTTCACCCAGGGTGTTCCCGCTGGGGTCAGCTATATCGGCCCCGAAGGTGAATACATAGCTGATGGAGGGCTGGATGTCGAAGGAGATGAAGAAACTGTTGTTGTAGCTATTCCAGTAGGTGTAGACCTCAGTCGGCTCAGGAATGATGGTCGTGTTGGGCATGATGGTGGCAATGTCCATAGGGCTGGCGAAGGAGATTTCCATCCCGCCGTAGGAGTCCGCCTGCAGATCACCGTCGGCCGGATAGGTTTCAACGATGCGGGGGTAGGGGACGGTGGCGAAGCGCCAGGAGTAGCCCCCGGCTATGCGGCCCTCCCCCTTCGCCGCCCTTGCTCCCGCCTCCAGGGTGGCCACGTAGCCAGTCTCCAGCGTCAAAGGTGCGGACGGCGCAAAGGCCATAGTCTTCTCATCCCAGTGGAAATCGCCCTGCACTGCCGCGCCGGTCTCTGCTGCTAACGAGAACCGCTCCTCGACCGAGGCGTGGTCCATGGGCTGGTTGAAAGTGATGCTGATGGCTTGAGTGGTCGCCACCTGAACCTCGGCATCGGCCGGCGTTGTCCAAACCACAGCAGGCATGGCCGTGGTGAAGTACCAGACGTAGTCCTCGGCCAGGAGGCCACCGGTGGTATCCTCCAGTCCAGCCGCCACCCGCGCCTGGTAAGTTGTGGCCGGATCGAAGCCATCGTCAGGGCGGAAGGTGTAGATGGAGGTGTTGAGCCACTGGCCCTGGCCCGCCACTGGCGGGGTGAAGGTCAGGGGTTGGGGCAAGGCCGCCTGCTCAGAGATGGCAGTGAGAGGCACCACGGGGCGATTGAACATCACCGTGACCAGAGCATCGGCGGCCACTTCGACAGTGTCAGGGGCGGGCTGGACCTCGGTGACCTCCAGGTGGCCTACCGTGCTGAAGCGGAAGCTGAATGGTTCCCCCAGAGCCAGTCCCACGGCGCTCTTGGCCTCCCCGGCCAAGCTCACTTTGTAGCTCGCTCCTCGCGGAAAGGCCGCCGTGGGAGCGAAAGCCAGGGTGGTGTCGTTGGGCCAGTTGAAGCTCCCCGCCACGACTGGCTGGATCGCGAACGCCATCTCCGTCGAGACCCGATCCATGGGCTGGTCGAAGACGACGAGCACCGGTGCCGTCAGGCCCTGCTCCTCGCCTGGGGCCGGCGCCCGCTCCAACACCTGCGGTGACACGGGGGGCAAAGGAGTGGGCGTAGGCCCAGAAGTGGAGGTGGGTTCAGGAGTGAATGTGGGCTCAAGAGTAAAGGTTGATTCAGGCGTGGAGGTAGGCTCGGGGGTGAGCGTAGGTGCAGTAGTGAACACAGGCTCAGGAGTGTTGGTAGGTGCAGGGGTGGCCGTTGGTGTGGGCGTTTCCCTGGCACACGCGCTCAGGAATCCACCAATCACTATGGCGCAGATGATCAAGGTAGCGATAGGGGTATAGTACTTTTTCATAGTGATACCTCCTCAATGAGATATTGGGTCTTTACGGTAAGACGTTAGAATGCCTCATATGGTTCCAGGGACGTTAGCCCGCAAGCCCATTATACCTCACTTTATCTTCCCTGGCAAGAGACCAACCCCCAATATCGAATATCCCCACGTGGTGATGAACCCCTCATTTTGCCAGGCAGTGCAAAATCTGCTATACTAGGCTTGTCACCTAAGGGAGAGAATTCGAAACAGACGATAGGGGAGGGGGAAATGCGACCGCAGCGATTGATCGGCATCCTCGTAGGTACGCTTTTGCTAACTGCCGCAGGTACCATAATTGGCTCCGCCCTGACAAATCAAGCCGAGCGCACTTACAACTACCTGGTGAATCCCGGCTTCGAAGACGGATATAGCGAAAGGCCGGATCCCTACGCCCCCTGGGAGGGGCCCAAGGGTGAACTGACCATAGCCAATGGATGGGAGCTATGGTACGACAACCGCGATCAGTGCAGAGATGGCCTCTGCTGCTACAACTTCCGGCCTGAATTCAAGCCGGAAGATGGGTACGTTTTTACTGATCCTCAGCGCGTCCGATCGGGCCAGTACGCTCAGAAGATGTTCACTCTGTTCTCCACCCACACGGCGGGCCTCTATCAGCAAGTGGCGATGCCGGCGGGGAACCAGTTAGAATTCTCTATCTGGGTGGTGGTGTGGTCCAGCTCGGAGTCCGATCCTTATCACTCAACCCTTCCTGGAAAATACCTGCTCTCGGTGGGCATAGACCCCTACGGTGGCACAGACCCCTTCTCGAATCGGATCATCTGGGCCAACGAGATTGAGCACTACGACGAGCACGTGCGGCTTTCGGCGACGGCTGTGTCTCAAGCTAACTACGTCACCGTGTTCACCAGAGCCGCTCCCGTGTGGTGCGTGAAGCACAATGATTCCTACTGGGACGATGCCAGTCTCATCATTGGCTTTTCGACGCCAACGCCTACGTC
>CAZGKH010000543.1:0-2987 GCA_964525665.1 uncultured Anaerolineae bacterium
GGTGAGGGGGGCCTTGCTGCCCCAGGGCGCTCCCCCTGGCCCACAGGGGTCAGAAGAGTAGCACCCCCCTCCCGCACCGGCCCCGTGGTCCCCAGAGCGGGAAAAAGGCGGGCAACCCCCGGGCCGCCCCCGCCCCCGCCTATGACCGCCAGGCTGTCCGGGGCCTCCTTTAACTCCAAGACCTCGGCGCTGGTGAGGACGCCCGGTGCATCCAACCCGGCGATGGGCGGTCGGGCGGGGACAGAGCCGGTAGCGATGACGATGTCTTCGGTTGCCAACCTGTGGTCTCCGTTTGCCGCATTGACGAGAACCAGGCCGGGCTGAGGAATCGTCGCCGTCCCCGATATGACCTTAACTTTGTGAGCTTTCAACAGCCCTTCCACCCCTCCCACCAGGCGGGCCACGACCTCATCCTTGCGGGCCATGATGCGAGCGAAATCAAAGGCCGGTTCCTCGACGATCACCCCGAAAGCTGGGGCCTCATCCACCAACTGAAGCACCTCGACGCTCCGCACTAGCGCCTTGGTGGGGATGCAGCCTCGGTTCAGGCAGATGCCGCCGACGCGGTCCTTCTCCACCAGGGCCACTTTGCCCCCCAGTTGGGCGGCGCGGATGGCGGCGACATACCCTCCCGGCCCCCCGCCGATGATGACAATATCATATTTCTGTGAATCAGCCACTTGTTCCCCCTTAAGAGAAAATGGATTCCGGACTATTATAGACCACCTCAAGTATAGTGTCAAAAAGACAGGCTCTTGAAGAATCTGTGGAAGCCGTCTGTTGGGCTACGAAGGAGTGCCTTGCCTCGCCCCGATTTGGCACTTTGACAACTTCTAACAAGTACGGTATAATCAAAGCAAGTTGGAAGCCGTGATAGGTCGCTGAACTATGAAGTTGAGTAAGTTAAGGTAAGAACAGGTTTGCAAAGCTGGAGCCGCTAACTCAATGGCAGAGTATCGGCCTTTTAAGCCGAGAGCTGTGGGTTCGAGTCCCACGCGGCTCACTGGAGATAACTGAGGCGCTGCTAAGATTTAGACACAGCGAGGTAGCTCAACTGGTAGAGTATCCGGCTGTTAACCGGAGGGTTGTGGGTTCGAAGCCCACCCTCGCTGCCTTTCCCCTGTAGTGCAAACGATGGGGAGCGGTCGGGGATAGTCTAAAGGCAAGACGCGGGACTTTGAATCCTAAAATCCAGGTTCGAATCCTGGTCCCCGAGCCATAGTTGTGTGAGAAAGGGGGCATCACGCCCCCTTTCTCACAATGACAGCTCTTGAGCCCCGACACTCACTCAGCGCATGAGCGACATGTTTCTGAGCGCCCCCTCCCCATGAACCTCAAAGAAGGAGAAAAGATCCATGAACTGGCGTAAACCGCTTGGTCTCATTCTTATAGCTATACTATCTTTATCGCTGATCCCTTCCCTCATCACGGCAGATCCCCCGCCGGACCAGCCCACCCTCCAGAAGATTCCCCCCGCCCTGCGAGTCAAGATCGAGCCGCAGGTTCTCAAGGAGCTGGCCTCCGGCGATAGAGCTACTTACGTCGTTCACCTGATGCAGCAGGCCGACCTGACCCCGACGCAGCGGATCCAGGGGAAGTTGTCTCGCCGCCAGGCGGTGGTCTCTTCCCTCCAGACCGTGGCTGAGAGGAGCCAGCGGGGCATCCGTGCCTATCTGGATGGACAGCAGGCCTCAGGCAATGTCAAGGGATACGTTTCCTTCTGGGTCTTCAACGGTCTGGCCGTGACTGGCGATCTGGAAACCCTCCTGGCCCTAGCCGCCCGGCCGGAGGTGGAGAGGATCCGCGCCAACCACACCCATCAACTCCCAGACCTAAAGCTCCAATCCCTGGCCTCCAGCCTCCAATCAGTCGGATGGAACATCGCCCAGGTGCGCGCCGATCAGGTGTGGAGCGATTTCGGCATCACCGGCGCGGGGGTGGTGGTGGCCAACATGGATACCGGCGCAGACTGGACCCACCCTGCCCTTCAGAGCCAATACCGGGGATCGGACGACAACCACGACTACAATTGGTACGACTACACCGACACCTATCCCAATGCCCCCGGCGACGGAGAAGGTCACGGCACTCACACTATGGGCACCATGGTGGGGGACGACGGGGGCGCGAATCAAATCGGCATGGCTCCCGGCGCCCGCTGGATAGCTGTCAAGATATTCGACGATTCCGGCAGCACCGATGATGTGAAGATTCACCAGGGCTTTCAGTGGTTACTGGCCCCCACCGACCTCAATGGGGAGAACCCAGATCCTGGCAAAGCGCCAGACGTGGTCAACAACTCCTGGGGCAGCGTCAACGGGGGCGATCCCACCTTCTGGCCCGATGTGGCGGCTTGGCGGGCGGCGGGCATCTTCCCCGTCTTCGCCGCCGGCAACGATGGGGAGATGGGCGTTGGCTCCATAGACTCACCGGGCAGTTTCCCCCACGCCGTGGCCGTGGGCGCCACGGACTCCGCAGACGCTGTCACCTCCTTCAGTGGCCGCGGCCCCTCTTTCTGGGAGGAAATCAAGCCCGAAGTAAGCGCGCCAGGCATGGACATCCGCTCCAGTGTCCCCGGCGGCGGTTACGCGACATCGGCCGGCACTTCTATGGCCACCCCCCACGTGGTGGGGCTGACAGCCCTGCTGCTGGAGGCAGACCCCACCATGACCGCCGACGACCTGGAGGACTTCATGAAGTACACCGCCCTGGATCTGGGCGATCCCGGCCCAGACAACGATTTCGGCGCGGGGCGGATTGACGCCTACGATGCCGTCCGCTGGGCCCTGGGAGCGGGCAAGCTCTACGGTCAGGTGATTGCGTCAAACGTGAAACGTCAAACGTCAACGATGGGCGAAGGTCTCCCGACCGAGCTCCCTTCGCCTCGGTCAGAGACTTCGGCGAACACACGCCTCTCCGCCTCGGTCAGAGACCTCGGCGAACGCGCTGTATTCCTCGGCGAACGCGCTGGTATTCCTGGGGCAACC
>CAZGKH010000544.1:0-2960 GCA_964525665.1 uncultured Anaerolineae bacterium
CTTGCGAAATCTGCAAGGGGACACGTTACAACCGCGAGACTTTGCAGGTGCGCTACAAGGGGAAGAACATCGCCGACGTGCTGGACATGACCGTCGAGGAGGCCATGGAGTTCTTCGGCAGCATTCCCAAGATCAAGCGCAAGCTCAAGACCCTCCACGACGTGGGTCTGGGCTACATCAAGCTGGGCCAACCGGCCCCCACGTTGTCAGGGGGCGAGGCCCAGCGGGTGAAGCTGTCGCGGGAGCTTTCCAAGCGGGCCACCGGTCGCACCCTCTACGTCTTGGATGAGCCCAGCGTGGGGCTTCACGCCGCCGACGTGGACAAGCTGATCAAAGTGCTCAACCTGCTGGTGGACGCTGGCAACACCGTGGTCATCATCGAGCACCAGCCGGACATCCTTAAAGTGGCCGACTGGATCATTGACTTAGGCCCGGAGGGCGGCGACGCCGGAGGCGAGATCGTGGCCGAGGGAACCCCGGAGCAGGTGGCGGAGGTGGAGGCGTCGTACACGGGGCAGTTGTTGAAGCGAGTTCTCAATGAGAAAGATCTTAAGCATTAACACCGGGAGGTAAGTGCGATGACATTGGCGAGCCGAGTAATGGAAAGCTACCCTCTCCGAATCGAAGCAGCTAAACTCCGCAGAGCCTTGGCAGACATCGAAAGGCAAGCTGAAACATATCAGAACATCATCAAAGGATTCGAGGACGAGCACGGATGTGACCTGGAAACGTTTGAGCGGCGGATGCAAGAAGGCGAACTGCCTGAACATCCCTCTTGGGAGATCTCAATAGAATGGGGTGTGGCGACAGATGAACTGGAGAAGCTCCGAGTGATGAAAGAGGCCCTGGGATGGACTCTCAACTTCTTGAGTTAGCGCCTCTCTTCGAAAGAGAGTGCATCTACGTCATCTCGTCGGAAAGGTTGCCTACCAAAATCAGGTTTACCCTGGAGGGTGGTTATCAGTTCGATCTTTTCTATCGCTCAAAGACCGGCGGCTACTCTTATACCCTTTTCAGAGGCGGGCAAAGGATCATCGGTTGGGACAACGCCCCTCACTATAGAGGGTTGGCCAACTTCCCCCACCATTTCCATTCCGCAGAAGGCAAGGTTGCCCCTTCTTCGCTGACCAGCTTTCCGGCTAGAGACGTCGTTCTCGTGGCTTATGAAGTCAATAGGGTTCTTGAAAAGCAATTGAAGAAGTAAGCTCTTCCCCAGCCTGCCTGCGGTGGGGAAGCAAGGAGGGATAAGGCATGCAGTTGACCATCAACCAATCATGGCTGGAGCTCGTCGAGGGCGACATTACGAAGCAGGATACCGAGGCTATCGTCAACGCGGCCAACCCGAGCCTGCTGGGCGGGGGCGGCGTAGATGGAGCTATCCACCGGGCGGCGGGGCCAAAGTTGCTGGAGGAGTGCCGCACCCTGGGCGGCTGCCAGACCGGCGATGCCAAGATCACCAAGGGCTATCGGCTCAAAGCCAAGCATGTTATCCATACTGTGGGACCGATCTACCATCGGGACGGCGAGCGAGCGGCGGAACTACTGGCCAGCGCCTACCGTCGCAGCCTGGAGGTGGCGGCGGAGAATAACGTCCACTCCGTCTCCTTCCCCTCCATCAGCACCGGCGCCTACGGCTATCCGATAGACGAAGCCGCTTCCATAGCCCTACGGACAGCCATCAACCACCTCGAGTCCCACACCGACATTGAGCAAGTGCGCTTCGTTCTCTTCGGCCAACGCGCCTATCAAGTTTATGAGAAGGCGCTTCAGAAGATCGCAGGGCAGGGCTAGCAGGAGGATTTGATGTCACAACGCAATTACGACATCATCATAGTCGGCGCTGGGCCGGCGGGGATTTTCACCGCTTTGGAATTGTCGAAACGCAAAGGAGTGGATATCCTGATCCTGGAGAAAGGACCGGACATCGAGAAGCGGCACTGCCCGTCCCGCGAGCTGGGCAAGGGCTGTGCCCACTGTAACCCCTGCAGGCTCCTCTGTGGCTGGGGAGGGGCCGGTGCTTTCTCAGATGGCAAGCTAACCCTCTCGCCAGCGGTGGGAGGGAACCTGGCTGAATTGTTGGGTAATGATGTCGCCAGCTCACTAATCAAAGAGGTTGACGAGACCTTCGTCAACTTCGGTGCGACGGGACCTATCTACGGCACTAACTTCGATGAAATAGAGCGACTGGAGAAACGAGCGGCGCTGGCTGGGTTGAGGCTCATCTCCGTCCCCATCCGCCACTTGGGCACGGAGCGGAGCGGCGAGATCCTAGCAGCCATGCGAGACGAGCTAGCAGCCCGTGGAGTAGAGATCAGAACTAGAACCAAGGTGTCTAAGATCCTGGTCGAGAACTGGCAAGCAGCAGGAGTGGAGACGGCCAAAGGGGAAGTTATAGAAGGAAAGTACGTGGTAGTAACTCCTGGCCGAGAGGGATCATCTTGGCTGAAGGAAGTGTCCAAACAGTTGAACCTCTCCCTCAGCCGTAACCCTGTTGACCTGGGCGTACGGGTGGAGTTGCCAGCCGGGGTGCTGGCGCCCATCACCGACCTGGTCTACGAGCCCAAGCTGCACTACTACTCCCGGGCTTTCGATGACAAGGTAAGAACATTTTGTGTTTGTCCCTATGGCGAGGTAGTGACCGAGTACGCTGACGAGGTGATGACCGTCAACGGTCACAGCTATGCCAACCGAAGGACTGAGAACACCAACTTCGCCATCTTGGTGAGTAAGACCTTCACCGAGCCCTTCAAGGAGCCCATCGCTTACGGCAAGTACATCGCCAGTCTGGCCAACTTGCTGAGCGACGGAGTTATCGTGCAGAGGCTGGGCGACTTGCAGCAGGGGCGGCGCTCGACGCCTGAGCGGCTGTCCCGCAGCCTCGTCACCCCTACTCTGAGAGACGCCACCCCCGGCGATCTGAACCTGGTGTTGCCTTATCGCTACGTGGCGAACATCCTGGA
>CAZGKH010000545.1:0-2959 GCA_964525665.1 uncultured Anaerolineae bacterium
CCATCTATCCTGAAGATGTCATTCTCCTTTTCGGGATTGATGATGAAGACTACAATACGGAAGAGCGAGTTGCTGTGCTCAGAGATGCGATGTCTCGTATTAGCGTGCACGTTGAGTACCAGTCAATCTACAATGACCTATATGAGAAGGATATGGCGTTGCCATAGTGTCTAATTGGGTTTACCGCTGTCCAACACCCGCTGCTAGCGACGCCGCTTCGCGGTTTTGTATGGCCGCACGATTTGAGTTTGTGGGGTATCTTGATCTGGAGGGCTCGGCGCGCAAGCCGCGGCACCCCTGAGCTTGTCCCTTGAGGCGCTATTTGCTGATTTGCCGATTTGCTGATTTAATTGGAGGATAAATGAGTCGAACCCGGACTGTGTTTTTCGTTGTCGTGTTGGCGGCGGTGCTCATTGTCGCTGGCTCCTTTGTTGTGCGCTGGCTGGGCCAACAAGAGGGCGTGGTGACGGCACCCAGCAAAGAGACGCTGGAGGTGCGCATTGTCTGCGCCCTGCCAGTAGAACCGTGGGTGCGGGAGGCGGCCAAGCAGTTCAACCAGGAGAAGCATCAGTTGGAGGGTCAGCCCATCGAGGTGAGCGTGATCCCCATGGACGGGCTAACGGCGATGGGCCGCTACGAGCGGGAGGAGATGGACCCGTTGCCCACCGCCTGGATTCCCGACAGCCGCTATCTGGTGGAGCTGGTCAACGCCGCCTACAAAGAGAAGCTGGGGCGTGATGTCTTCCTCACCGACGGGGAATACCGCGCCCGGCCCATTGCGGTCTCATTGTTCTCTTGGGGCATCTACTCCAGCCGCGCCGAGGTGTTGCGCGACAAGTACGGCGAGATAGACTGGCAGGCCATCCACGACGCGGCGACCGCCAAGGGCGGCTGGCCCGAACTAGGCGGCGAGGCAGGCTGGGGCTACTTCAAGCTGGTGGTGCCCAACCCCCGCAAGAACGTGGGCGGGCTGGCGGCTATGGTTGCTGCGGGCGGCGAATACTACCAGAAGACCAACATCAACACCGCCGACGTGACGGATCCTGATTTCCAGGCGTGGCTGGGAGAGCTCATGGGCGCTGTGACCGACTTCTCCAGCCTGGGAGCTTACTCTGTGGAGAACCTGGCCCTGTTCGGCTACTCCATGGGCGATGGGGGACAACTGCTGGAGAGCGATCTCCTGGCCAACATGGCCGGCATCCAAACCCGCTGGGAGGACCCCCTGGTCATCGTCTATCCCCAGTACGTCACCTGGTTCGATTTCCCCTTCACCGTCTGGATGGGGCCGGAGACCACGGCTTTGGAGAAGAACGCGGCGCTGGAATTCGAGAAGTACCTGCTGACGCCTGAGGTGCAGCAGTTGGCCGTCGAGCAAGGCCTGCGCCCGGCCAACCCTGAGGTGCCCGTCACGGGCCAGGACAGCCTGTTCGTCCGCTGGCAGGAGCAGGGAGCCATGACCATCGTGCCCCGCGCCACCGCCATGCGCTCGCCCGATCGCGATGTGCTGATGGCTCTGCTGCGCTGGTTTGACCTCAACGTGGCCCAGAGGTAGGGAGGATAGACCGTGGAACGCAACAAGAGGGAAAAACCCCGTAGCGCGATATGGACCATCCTGGCGGCGGCCTTCATCGTCATGATAGTCATCTGCGCTGGCTGTGCGGTGGCCTATAGGGCCGTGACCAATCTATTCTCCACCTCCGAGCCGCTTTCTACCTCCGAACCCACTCCCAGCGGCGGGACTCTGACGGTAGCCTTTTCTCCAGAAAAAGAAGCCCTGTTTGAGGAACTGATGCGCGGGTTCAACGCTCAGAAGCTCAAGACAGATCAGGGTGAGCGGATGACCGTGCGGAGCGTCGAGCTAGAGCCTGAAGCCATGATCGAGGGCGCGCTAGCCGGAGATTTCCAGGCCATCAGCCCCGACGTATCCATCTGGCTGGATCAGCTCGACCGGGACTGGATGGAGCAGACGGGGGGCGAGTCGCCGCTGGTGGGCGAGACCGTTCGCTATGCCGTTAGCCCGGTGGTGATCGCTATGTGGGAGGACGTGGCTCGCTCATTCGGTTACCCTGAGAGCGACATCGGCTGGGAGGACATCCTGTCCAAAGCCCAGAGCGATCCCAGCTTCAAGTGGAGCCACCCCTCAACCACATCGGCCAGCGGTCTCCTGGCCACCCTGGCTGAGTTCTACGCTGGCGCCGGCAAGACCAGGGGCTTGACCATCGAGGACACTCAGCATCAGGCCACCCTGGACTACGTCGCAGCCATCGAGAAAACGGTGCGTTATTATGGCGAAGGGGAGTGGGCTGTCGTCCAGCAGGCCTTGGAAAAAGGGCCAGCGTATTTAGACGCCTTCGTCTGCCAGGAGCAGTTGGTCATCTACTTCAACAGCCAAGCTAATGCCCCTGGCCGCTTGGTGGCCATCTATCCTGTTGAGGGCTCCTTGTGGGAGGATCACCCCCTGGCGCTGTTGGAGACCCCGGACCTCACCGACGAACAGCGCCTGGTCTTTGGGCACTTCCGTGATTACGTCACATCTCAAGAGGCCCAGATGCTGATCCTGTCCTACGGCTACCGCCCGGCCGACCTTTCCATTCCGCTGGACGACCCTGACTCGCCCATCCAGCCCGAGCCGGTCGCCAACCGGTTGCATCCGAGGCATCAGCCGACGATTTCGGTGATGTCGATCAGGTGCAGCTGGCGCCCTTGGCCGCCGTGCGGCGAGTCGATGCACACGGTCTGGCCGCTGTTGCTGCAGCGCGGGTGCAGGTCGCAGCGCCACTCACCGCGGTAGGCCTCGGGCAGCGCGAAGGCGCCGAGCTCGTGGCGTTTGCCGGTGGGGACGTGGGACAGGTAGAGCGTCTGCTCTCTGCTGCGACTATTGCGGCGACTCGCTCTAGGCCGCCGTCAATGATGGGCTGTCGCTCGTGCTTGGTTCGACGTTGGGTCCAGAACCGTCGGG
>CAZGKH010000546.1:0-2941 GCA_964525665.1 uncultured Anaerolineae bacterium
AGCCCTCTCTCTCGCGCGCGCGCGCCCACAGTCCACCCTGTCCCCGCGCGCCCCCCGGTGCGCCGCGGCCCGGACCGCCGCACCCCACACCACCCCCCCCCGGGGCCCCCCCCCAGCCGGCCCCTTGCCACCAAATCACTCTCTGAGCTGTGCCCTCGTCGTCCTCGACGATCAGTTGAAGGTGTTCGCCGCTGCGGCCCACTGTGCTATGACTGGTCAATGAAAGCCCCCTGCTGACCAGAGTCAGGGGCGGGTTGCCAGGCCCAAAAGGCGCCAGTCGCTCCAGTTGCTCGACCAGATCGAGGGTCAGGTCGCCCAGTGACAGGTAGCCGTCTATCTGGAGAGACCCTAAGGGTTTCCCAAAACCCTTAGGGTCTGCGAGCATCTCCGACACGGTACGCGACAGGGCACGGCGGAACTCTGGGATCCGCTCAGGATCAATGGTCAATCCGGCGGCCATCGGATGGCCGCCGAATTTTACCAACATCTCCCGTTGGGAAGCGATAGCGGCCGTGATATTGCAG
Organism: uncultured Anaerolineae bacterium; assembly: GCA_964525665.1. Classification (GTDB taxonomy): domain Bacteria; phylum Chloroflexota; class Anaerolineae; order VGOG01; family VGOG01; genus CAYMKL01. The sequence goes on from CAZGKH010000546.1 coordinate 525, forward strand.
CCCTCGACAGAACGCGCCGAGCCTCGACCCAGTGCGTCGGGTGGGGCGGCGATTAGGATGGTCGGCCGGTGGTAGCGCTCGGCCAGGCGGCCGGCCACGATGCCGATCACTCCGGCTGGCCAGGATGGATGGGACAGCACCAGGGCGCTGTGCTCCAGGAGCGAGGGATCGCGCTCGATTTGATCCTGGGCTGCCTGGAAGACCTGGTTGCACAACAGCTTGCGTCGAGCATTTAGTCCCTCCAGCTCCGTGGCCAGGATGCGGGCGCGACTCAGATCGTCGGTCGTCAGAAGCTCCACGGCCAGGTTGGCATCGGCCAGCCTGCCCAGGGAATTGAGTCGGGGGGCCAGGACAAAGCCGATGTGCTCTTCCGAGAGCCAGGCCGGGTTGAGTTCAGCAGTTTCCATTATGACCTGCAGGCCCAATCGTTCGGTGTGGCGCAGTGCCTCGAGGCCCCGCTGGAGCAGGTAGCGCGTGTCCCCGATCTGCGCCGCGACGTCGGCCACGATCCCCAGAGCCGCCAGGTCAAGATGCTGTGCTACGGACTCCGACCGGCCTGCTCTGCTGTATAACTCCTCCGCCAGCTTGTAGGCGCATCCCACCCCCGGCAATTCGCGCAGCGGATGCGTGTTAGCGAGCATTTTGGGGTTCACGATGGCGCGGGCTTGGGGCAGAATGGGGGGCAGATCGTGATGGTCGGTAATGACCACGTCCACGCCCTGCGCCTGGGCGTAGGCAACGGCCTCGTGCTCGGTGACGCCGGTGTCACACGTCAACACAAGACGGACACCCTCCGCGATGAGCTGCTTCAGCCCAGGGAGGTTGAGACCGTGGGATTCGGTCTTGCGGACAGGGATGTGATAAGTGACAGCCGCCCCCAGATCCTTCAGAGTGGAGACCAGGGTGGTAGTCGCCGTTTGCCCATCCACGTCGAAGTCGCCCCAGACACAGATGGGTTCTTTTTGTCGGATGGCTTTCTCCAGGCGATCTGCGGCTTCGGCCATATTCGGCAGATCAGATGGCGGAGCGGGCCGGTAGCGATCAGGGTCGAGGAAGGCCCTGGCCGCTTCCAGTTCGGTGAACCCCCGCCGGGCCAGGGTTTTCGTCACCAGCGGATGACCGCCGATGGCGGTCTGTAGTTCCTGGGGTACTTCAACGTCTTGCGGCTCGATCCATTCTTCGTGCTTCTTTTCCATGCTTCAGTACTCGATCTCGGCAATCTGCTCGAAGTCAAGGGAGATTCCAAAGTCGCCATCCTCTTCCGGTTCGCTTTCCGCTTCGTCGAACGGGCCTGCCCTGACCCCGCGCTGACACAGAGAACGATAGTGGCAATAGCGACAGCGCCGCTCTTGGGTGGTGAGGGGGAAGTCATCGTCCCCCAGACTCTTGATCTCCTCGACGAGCGAAGCCAGGTAATGGCCATCCGCGTCGTACTGGGCTGCATCGTAGGAGAAACGTTCGGGCTCTTCTGGAAAGTTGGCAAACCAGTAGATCATCTCTATCTGTTCGGGCTGAAACGGCCTGCCCTCGTTGAGATGGGAACCAGCCCGGACCAACAAGTAAGGGTACACTCTGGTCTGCAAGCGCTCGGCCAGCCATCTCCGGCGGGGACGTTTGCGGGAGGTCTTCCACTCGAGGATGACCGCCTTTTCGATGGGCGAAGCTCTTTCGATGGGCGAAGGTCTCCGACCGAGCCCTCTGATCAAGGCAATGAGATCATACCTGGCAACCAAGCGATGGCCCCTCACCGGGGCGGATAGAATGATCTCAGGGTAGCGTGACGCCGACAGATCGGCCGGTGCGCTGTTCAAGTAGTTGTGCCACCAACGGCTGAGATCTTTGTCGGTTACCATGCTCGACAGGCGCTCCGGCGAGAGACCCAGTACATGCTGATGGGCCAGGCGATGGAAGGCCGCTCCTTGCTGAAGATGCCGCTCGTTCTCCAGGGCCGGTTCCGCCTCCACCGCAGGCCAAGCCAGGCGCAGCAGATAGCGCAATTGGAAGCGTCTCGGGCAGTCCACATAGTCCTGGAGACTGCCCTGGCTGAATTGAAAGTCAGTTGGCAGGGTCATTTGCCTGTCCCTCCCAGAATGTCTGCAAGGCGATGAAGGGAATGGCCGGTTGTTGGTCGCCGCGTCGGCCGGTGTTCCAGGTGATGATCAGCTCCTGCTTGGCGCGGGTGATGCCCACGTACAACAGGCGCAGCCGCTCGGAGGCATATTCCAGCCGCGCTTTCTGAGTCGCTCGCCCCTCTTCATGATGATGGTATGAAGCCACGGTATCATCGGAGAAGAGGGCTTCCAGTTGGGCCAGCGTCTCGGCCTCCAGGTTCAAGCGATCGCGCACGAACCACCTCTCGGAGATGAACTGGTCGTGGGGCAGGGCCGAGGGGAAGTCGTAGTTGTTGACCGACATCA
>CAZGKH010000547.1:0-2940 GCA_964525665.1 uncultured Anaerolineae bacterium
AAACCGAGACTTCTAAACGGGGCTAACTTCGTTAAATCGGGAAAAGAAAAAACTAACATAATTGCTAACGCAACTCTGTCTAACATTGATTTAACGTCTACGCTTACGCTCCGACCAAAATTTTTTATTACTTTAAAGAGGGGGGATTTCAGTCTTTCAGACATATAGCCTTTTTCTGCGAAAAAGAAATTAATGAAAAAAATCTAAGAAGCATGGGTTCTTCTAGAAGTATGAACTACAACCGGTTCTGGATTAGGTGCGGATTCTACTATTTTTGGTTTAGGCTGTTCTGTGGGTGTTGTATCAACGGTTTTTTGAGTAACTTCTACTGGTGGCTCTGTTTTAGTTTCTATTAGTGGTTCTTGAGGAACTATTTTCTTAGGGTCAACTAGAACAGTATTTTGATCAAGATTATTTACTTGTACATTAGAATTTTTGTCAACCAATTTTCCAAAAACAATTATGTTTCCTATTATAAAAATAAAGATTACTAAAGCAATTCCTACTGAAATACGTAGTTTTTTAAATCTCATCTGAAATCAAAAACCTCCTCATGAATATGATGCTTACTAACTCCATTCTTAATTAAACTCTCAATAATCCCTTGTTTAAACCCTGTTGGTCCACATAAAAAAAATTCTTTATTTCTAAATTTCCCACTTTTATCAAAAATAATTTTTGCATTTATTCTCCCCAGTACATTTGAGACCCAAGGAACATATTTAAATTTGTGTGTTTTTTTGGAAATTTCATTAAATATAGAATCACCGATTAAATCATCTTCGGACTTCACTGAATAAAACAAAGTAACATCTCCTTCAAAAGATGAATCAGTAACATCTTGTGACATACCAATAAATGGAGTAATACCTATTCCTCCTGCAATCCAAACTTGACTACTTTTTGGAAATTTTTTAAAATTAAACCTACCATAGGGACCCTCAACAGAAACTTTATCACCTGTTTTAAGATTACCTAACCTACTAGTATAATCTCCAAGTTTTTTTGCGACTATAGCGATCTCACTATCATCTGATTTTGAAGCTATAGAAAACGGATGTGCTTCTTTGGAGATATTCTCATTATAAAAACGTACAAAGATAAACTGTCCTGCTTTATACGAAAGTGGTTTATGTTCTGGGCTGATAATAATTTCAAAAAAATCATTTTTTTGCTGAATTGACTTTACTGAATATACTGCATTTTTGAATAATCTGTTTTTTATAAACAAGCTATAAGAAAATCCAAATAAACCCAAAGCTGAAATAACAGTTGCATAGATGTAATATCCATCAAATATATTGTCTTGTGCAATACCACTTCTCACCATAAAAATATGGAAGATAGTAAATATAAACATTAATCCTAAAAACTCATGTGTAAACTTCCATCTATGATATTTCATTTTTGTAAATAGCGTAATGAAAATAAGTGCCACCATTCCAATTAATGCAATAATCCCAAAATTGACACTCCAATAACCACTTGGAAGCAAATATGTTGCTGCTAAACCCATTTCAGATGGAACGAATTTAAGAACAAGAAATATGGGGTGAAATAAAATCATAATTAATGCTGTTCCTCCCAAAATACCATGGGTAATATATACTTTATCTAACCCTCCAAACACATCTTCAAGCCATTTAATACGGGTTGAGAGGATAAATGTTAGTGCAAACATTGTCATTCCTATCAATCCAAACAGTTCTCCTAAACTATGGGTTGCTGAGGCATAATTTGTAAAATCTCCTGTGCCAGAACCAAAATGAAACCAAAGATATACTGGATAGAGAGAAATAACTAATAATGCAATCCAACCAAGTGTAATTTTAATTTGTGTTCTCATTCTCATTCCTCATATAATAACTGCTTAAAACCATTAAACATTTTTAAACTATTTCCTTTTTTTACAATTAATGCTTTAATACCCATATTAGCTTCAATTAGTTTTTTCTGCTCACATTCAGAACTGGTAAATATTGCTGTAGCGTACACATCCGCTTCTTCCAGAGTGGGAGCCACAACAGTGACAGAAATACTATCTTTTTGATTAATTATGTGGCTTTTTTCAAAATCACCAACATATTGGTTATAATCTCCCGAAGTAGCAACTGCTTGATTTTTTAATTTAATAGAACAAATATTCTCCTCTTTGCGAGGATTTTGTATTCCTAAAACATGAACCTGTTTTCCTCTTACACAAATATCTCCTCTTGCATCAATAAGAAATTCGGAGATTCCATTTTCTTGTAGACTTTCTGCTAATTTGTCAACAATATATCCCTTTGCAATGCTTCCCAAATCAATTACAATCCTGGGGTTTTGTAATATTATCTCATTATTTTTTATTGATATTTCTTTGTATGAACAAGTAGGTGTTATCAATTCACCACGTTTTCTTAATAGTATTGATTTTCCTAATGCAATATCATAGCTTCCATTTGTTAAAACAGAAAATTCCAATGACTTTTTAATTACACTTAACAACTCATCTGAGACTTTCTTTTTTCTTAATTGATTTAACCTTGATAGTTCACTTTTTGGATCATACAAATTAAATATTTTCTGAAGACGTAATCCTTCAGTATAAACTTCTTCAACAATCCGTTTGACATCTTTTTGCTGAGAATTATAAATAACAAAATCAAGATTTCCTCCAAATAGCTTTTTTGTAATTGTTACGTTTTCCATGGTTGTTCTAAACAAAAAAGTATAATTACTTTTATATTAATTTTATTCCTTAATATATAAAGTAGATGGGTGTAAAATGCATCTCCAAGCACTATAAATATATCTTTTCTAATCACAAACTCTTGTTTTCAAAGTAACGCTTCGCTCAAAAGATAAAACTGAAATCCCCCCAGTCCTAACGGACATATAGTCTGCTTCGCAGTAATTGATTAGAATTAAAGTAATAAAAAACTACGTTAGCCCCTAAAG
>CAZGKH010000548.1:0-2936 GCA_964525665.1 uncultured Anaerolineae bacterium
TACTGGCATTGGTCCTGGGAGTGAGTGTGGTCAACGGCGCCCCGCCGGCCCAGGAGGAGATGACCTACACGGTCAAGCTGGGGGACAACCTCTGGACCCTGGCGGAGAAGTACCTGGGCAGCGGCCCGGCCTACTGGGCCATCGTCGGCGCCAGCAACGCCAAATACGAGGAGGATGCCAGCTTCGCCTTCATCGCGAACCCCAACCTGATCCATCCCGGCTGGAAGCTTCTCATCCCCAGCGCCGCGGAAGCGGATGCCTACATCGCCCTCGCCAAGCCCGCTCCCGTCACCCTGCTCTGGGCTTTCTGGGGCAGCCCGGCGGAGGCGGAAACTCATAAGGCGGTGGCAGACGTTTTCATGGCCCAATATCCCAATATTACCATTGACACTATGGTCGAGCCGTGGGGCGACTACTTCACCAAGGTGCAGACCCTCTGGGCCAGCGGCGACCCGTCGGTCATTCCCGACGTGCTCTTCCTGTGGCCCACGCCTCGCTACGCCGCCGATGGCGTGCTGGAAAACCTCCAGCCCTGGATCGAGAAGAGCGGCTACGACCTGGATGACTACTGGCCGGCTCTGCTGGAATCGGCCATGTACGAAGGTGACGTCTATGGCTTCCCCCGTGACATCGGCCTGGATGTGCTCTACTACAACAAGGACATCTTCGACGAGGTTGGCGTGGACTATCCCACCGATGCGTGGACCTGGGACGATCTACTGGCGGCCGCCGATAAGCTGACCGTCGTGGAGGCCAGCGGTCGGGTGGCTCGCTACGCCCTGGGCATGGAAGGCGGCAAGTACCAGTTGTGGGTCGGCCAGAACCGGGGCAGTATTCTGGACGACATGCGCAACCCGTCCAAATGCACCCTGACCGAACCGGCGGCCATGGAAGGCGTCAAGTTCTTCGCCGATATGATGGACAACAACTACGCCATGCGTGATGCCAACCTCAGCCAGTCGGGCGGCGACGCCGCCGTCTTCCAGAGCGGCCAGGTGGCCATGATCATCCAAAACTCCAGCCGCGTGTCGGCCTTCAACGCGGCCGACATGAACTACGATGTGGCCGTAGTACCTATTCCCGATGGCGGCCAGCGGTCGGGTGCCGCTGGTGGTGCAGCCTGGGTGATGAGCAGCGGCAGTGGCAACAAGGAGGCCGCCTGGACTTTCCTGAGCTGGCTGCAGAGTACCGACGGCGGCCAGCACCTCTACACCGTCTCCGGGGAGATCTTCCCGGCCTTGATGTCTACCGCTCGCTCCGACGACTTCCTCGGGCAGGATCAGCCGCCGGCGAATCGCCAGGCCTTCCTCACCGAGGGCGAGAACGCCAAGGTTGGCAACTTCGGCTACTTCCCTGAGTGGGGAGAGCTGGACGGCTCCATCATCGGGCCTGGTATGCAGCGCATCTGGGCGGGAGAGGCCACTCCCGAAGAAGCACTGCCGGAGATCTGCGCCCAAGTAGATGCTTTCCTGGCAGAGAACGGCTACCCAAAGTAAATCGATGGTAGCGAGTGGTGCATTCCCCCTCCCTCAAGAGGGAGGGGCCAGGGGGAGAAGTCTCGCCACTCTCCTGAACGGTCACAACTGATGACAAGAGGGGTGATGAGCCGTGCGACTACACGACTCGTCACCCCCACTTCTCTCCAGGATCCGATCATGCCCCTTCCATCGCGGAAGCTGCTATCTCCAAGAGACGAAAACAAGACTTCGGAAATCTACCGGCGGCGTCGGTGGGCCAGGTGGCGGCCCGATCAGCAGTGGGAAGCGTACCTCTTCTTGTTGCCCAGCTTCGCCGGATTCCTGATCTTCGTCGCCATCCCTGTCGTGGCGGCCCTGGCCCTGAGTTTTGTTCGTTGGAACCTCTTAAGCCCCCCAACCTTCGTCGGTGCGGCCAACTACGTTCAACTGTTGACCCACGACCCCATCTTCCGCAAAACACTCTGGAACACGGCCTATTTCACCGTCACCATCGTGCCGCTGCAACTGGCTTTCGGTCTGGCACTGGCCGTGGCTCTCAACCAGGCCATTCGCGGCGTCACGCTCTATCGGCTGATCTACTTCATGCCCGTCGTCACCACCATTGTGGCGGCGGCCCTGGTCTTCCAGTGGATGTTCAACCGGGATTTCGGCCTCATCAGCGCCATGATCTGGAGACTGGCGGAGGTGACGGGTCTTCCCATCAGCCCGCCGGATTGGTTGAGCAGCGCTTGGGCCAAACCGGCGGTGGTGATCCTCACCCTCTGGAAGAACACGGGCTTTACCATGGTGATCTATCTGGCTGGCTTGCAGGCGGTTCCGCAAGAGCTCTACGACGCCGCCAAGGTGGACGGCGCTAGCGCCTGGCAGCGCTTCCGCCAGATCACGGTGCCGATGATCAGCCCGACTACCTTCTTCTTGCTCGTGATCCAGATGATCGGCGCGTTTCAACTGTTCAGCGAACCCTACGTCATGACGCGGACTCAGAGCGGTCCGTTGCAGGCCACCCTGACCATCGTCTACTACATCTACCGAAACGCCTTCGAGTTTGGCCGCATGGGCAAGGCATCGGCCATGGCCTGGGTATTGTTTACCCTTGTCTTCACTTTCACATTCATCCAGACTCGCTTGCAGCGGCGCTGGGTGTACTACGAAGCGGGAGAATGACGAATCATGTCGGATTTTCCATTCCGCATTCCGCAAACCGCAACTCGTACTAAGCTCAGTCGAAGTATCCGCAATCCGCTGTTGCATGCCATCCTGATCGCCGGCAGTGTGGTCATGCTGTTGCCCTTTATATGGATGCTCAGCACCTCATTGAAGGAACCGAAAGAGATCTTCACCTATCCCCCCGTCTGGATCCCCACCCACATAGCCTGGGAAAACTCCCCTGCCACTGTCTCGGCCATGCCCTTTGGCCGCTTTTACCTCAACAGCTTTGTGGTCGCTGCCAGCGTTACC
>CAZGKH010000549.1:0-2904 GCA_964525665.1 uncultured Anaerolineae bacterium
AAACCAAGCTCCTCCCTTATGAATCCGGCAAGATCCCCTTCGGCGATGCCCGGCGGCGCTTTCCCGTCAAATACTACCTCACGGCCATGTTGTTCATCGTCCTCGACATAGCGGTGATTTACCTGTATCCCTGGGCGATGGTATTTAGAGACCTGAAGGTCTTTGGTTTGGTGGCCATGGCCGTCTTTGTGGTAATCCTGCTGGTGGGATACGTCTACATTTGGAAGAAAGGGGCTCTGGAGTGGGACTAGAGACCAAGCTTGGAGATACGATCATCACCACCACCCTGGAGAAGCTGGTCAACTGGGCCCGCAAGTCCTCGCCCTTTCCGCTCACCTTTGGGCTGGCTTGCTGCGCCATTGAGATGCTGCACGCCGGAATGTCCCGCCACGACATCGGCCGTTTCGGGGCCGAAGCGTTCCGCGCCTCGCCCCGCCAGGCCGATATCATGATCATATCTGGCCGGGTCTCCCAAAAGATGGCCCCCGTGATCAAGCGCCTCTACGAACAGATGCTGGAGCCCAAATGGGTCATTGCCATGGGAGCCTGCGCGTCCTCCGGGGGGATGTTCAACAACTACGCCATCGTCCAGGGAGTGGACAAGATCATACCCGTAGATGTCTACGTGCCGGGCTGCCCACCCCGCCCCGAGGCCCTGCTCTACGCCATCATAAAACTCCAGGAAAAGATAGAGCAAGAGAAGTTCGCAGATTATGAGTGATGTGATAGCCATCAAGAAACTCAAAGCCCAATTCCCGGAGGCCGTTCTAGGGGTACAGGAGTTCCGCGGCGAGACAACCATCACGGTTCGAGCCAATGAACTGGTGGACGTGTGCACATTCCTCCGCAACGACCTTGAGCTGCAGTACACCACCCCCCTCTTCGTGACCGGCCTGGATCGTTCGGACCTGGGGCTGGAACCGCGTTTCGCCACCATCTATCAACTCTATTCCATCCCCCACCGTCACCACCTGCGCCTGAAAGTGCCCATCTCCGGAAACCCGCCCAAAGTCCCAACCGTTAGCAGCGTGTGGCCGGCGGCCAACTGGCACGAGCGGGAGACCTACGATCTGATGGGCATCGTCTTCGAAGGGCATCCCGACCTGCGGCGCATCCTGATGCCCGATGATTGGGTCGGCCATCCCCTGCGTAAGGATTACCCGCTGGGCGGTGAGCCGGTGGTCTTCTCGGCCAACCGAGAGTTCCCAGAGATCGAAACCTTGGGGAGGCAGATCATGCCGGCCGAGTCCAAGCCGTCCCTGCTCCCGCCCGGCGTTGATGCCGAGAAGTACATGGTCCTCAACATGGGGCCACACCACCCGGCCACCCACGGTGTGCTGCGGGTGGTGCTGGAGCTGGATGGCGAGACCATGATCAGCGCCACTCCGGACATCGGCCACCTTCACTCCGGCATTGAGAAAACGGCTGAGCACAAGCTCTACCAGCAGGTAGTCCCCTACACCGACCGCATGGACTACGTGGCGGCGATGAACAACAACCTGCCCTACGTCCTGGCTGTGGAGAAGCTGCTCGACGTGGAGATACCACCGCGCGCCCAGTATTTGCGCGTCTTATGCTGTGAGCTGCAACGGTTATGCGCCCACCTCATCTGGCTGGGCACCAGCGTGCTTGACCTGGCGGGCATGCTCATAGGCCTGCTGATGTATTGCTTCCGCGACCGGGAGGACATCTACAACCTGTTCGAGATGATCTGCGGCGCGCGCCAGACCCCCACCTATTTCACCATCGGAGGGGTGCGCTGGGACGCCCCTGAGGGCTGGCCCGACGCGGTGCGGGCCTTCATCGCCGGGCTGCCCCAACATCTGAAAGAATACGACACCATGCTCATTGATAACCCCATCTTCAAATCCCGAACGGTGGGCATCGGGGTGCTGCCCCAGGAAGACGCTATCGCCTACGGCGTAACCGGGCCCTGCCTGCGGGGAAGCGGGGTGGAGTACGACGTGCGCAAGGCCATGCCCTACTCCAGCTACCAGGACTTCGAGTTCGACATCCCCACCCAACCCGAGGGCGATGCCTACGCCCGCTACCTGGTGCGCATGGAGGAGATGCGCCAGAGCCTCCGCATCATCGAACAGGCACTGGACAAGCTCCCCGATGGCCCGGTGAAGTGCGCCGACCGCAAGATCGCCCTGCCGCCGAGGGACGAGCTGGACACCAGCATGGAGGCCCTGATCCACCAGTTCAAGCTGGTAACAGAGGGCTTCAGCGTGCCGCCGGGCGAGGTCTACGTCAGTTGCGAGAACCCCAAAGGCGAGCTGGGTTTCTACATCGTCAGCGACGGCGGCCCCAAGCCCTATCGCTGCAAGATCCGAGGCCCGTCGTTCTCCAACCTCAGCACGGCCGGCATCATGGCCCAGGGGCAGATGCTCTCGGACATGGTCGCCATCATCAGCTCGATTGACATCACGTTGGGAGAAGTGGATAGGTAGCAAGAGGCAAGTAGCAAGAGGCAAGTAACAAGAGGCTGGAGGGGGTTGTGCTTTCGGAAAAAGCCAAAGCGGAGATAGAGCAACTCAAAGGCAAGTACCCTGACCCCAAGTCGGCGCTGTTACCCGCGCTGGAGATCGCCCAACGGGAGAATGGCTGGTTGAGCGAGGAGGTCATGCGCGAGGTGGGTCAGGCCATGGACTTGCCGCCCACCGAGGTCGCTTCGGTGGCCAGTTTCTACACCATGTTCTATCGGGAGCCGGTAGGCGAGCACGTCATCCAGGTTTGCACCAACATCTCCTGCTCCCTGTTGGGTGCGGAGCACATCGTTGACTATATCAGCCGCAAGCTGGGCATAAAGGTAGGCCAGACCACCCCCGACGGCAAATTCACCCTGCTCACCGTCGAGTGCCTCGGCTCCTGCGGCACCGCGCCGATGATGCAGGTAGATGA
>CAZGKH010000550.1:0-2903 GCA_964525665.1 uncultured Anaerolineae bacterium
GGCCAATGCCGGCAGCCGAGAAGTGGTAGTGGGTTTTCGGCCAGAGAATATCAAATGGGTCTGGCGGCCTGCGCTACCCCAACGCCGGAGGTCATCGAGAAGGAAGTAGTGGTCGAGAAGCCAGTCGTCGAGACCGTCATCGTCGAGAAGGAAGTGGTGGTGACGGCTGCGCCTCCAGCAGAGGAGAAGGTCTTGCGCATCCTCAGCCTGGCCTGGCCCCAGACGCCGGTGGAGCAGGAGTTGGCCGACAAGTACTTCACCCCGGCCACGGGCATCAAGGTGGAGATCACCGGCCCGCCCTATGAGTTCGTGGAGTCGAAGGTTCGCGAGATCTGCGCCTCGCAGAGCACCGAGTATGACCTGTTTGAGTACGACAGCCAGTGGTACGGCGGTGCGGTCATGAACGGCTGCTTCGAACCGCTGGATTCCTACTTCGACAAGGAAGGGTTCGACTACGATTCCATGTTCGTCCAGCCGTACGCCACCTACAACGGTCGCTGGCCGATACCTAACGCCGTGTTGACGGGCGAGAAGGACTGGCAGGGCTACACCGACGTGCCGCTCTACTTTATCCCCTGGACCATCGGCACGATGATCTTCAGCTACCAGCCAGAACTGTTCGTCGAGGCCGGCATCGTGGACGCGAATGGGAATGCCAAACCGCCCGCGAACTGGGACGAGTTGCTGGACGCCGCCAAGAAGCTGACGGTGGATATTGACGGCGACGGCACTATTGATCGCTGGGGCATGGGCTGGTACGCCACCCGCATCAGCGACGGCGTCACCCAGCAGTGGCTGCCCTTCCACGTCTCTTATGGCGCTGACTTCTGGGACGAGGAGAACTGGCAGGCCGAAGGCATCATCAACTCGCCTGAAGCCGTCGAGGGGTGCGAGATGTTCACGCGCTTCTATAGTGAGGGCGCGGCGGATCCCGCCACGGCCACCTGGTTCGTGAGCGAGATCCTTGGTGCTGCCTTCACCGACAAGTTCGCCATGTCCTTCACCTGGGTCAGCTTTGCTGGCGCGTACGATAACCCCGATCTCTCCGAGACGGCTGGCAAGTGGGCCTATACCCCCTTCCCATGCGGACCGAAGGGCTGCGCCGCCACCTACGGCTCGCAGGGCATGGGCATGAGCGCCTTTTCCAAGCAGAAGGATGCCGCCTGGGAGTACATGAAGTGGTACATGTCCAAGGACATCCAGAAGCTGCTGGTGGACGATGGGCGGGCTGGCTTCGCCTCCGCTCGAGTTGACCTGCTGGACTACCAGATGATTCCCGGCACTGCCAAGTGGGCCTCGCTGAAGAGCATCACCGAGGGCTGGGGCTACGATGTCTGGACGTATCCTGAATATGCTCAGCTCCTCGACATCCAGCAGAACTTCATGAACCTGGCCTACATCGGACAGATCAGTTGCCAGGATGCCCTGGACCAGATCGCGACGCTGCATCAGCGCATTCTGGACACCAGCCCCAACAACCCCAAGAATCAGTAAGATCAGTTCAGTTTCTCCAACCCGGGTAGACAGGGATATCCCTGTCTACCCGGCCCCCTATTTGTGAAAGGAGATGTAGAATGGCCAAAGGCAAAGTCAAAGTTGGAATCATTGGCTCGCAGTTTGAAGCGGACATCCACGCTGCATCGTTCCAGATCATGCCGGAGGAGGCCGAGGTCGTGGCCGTTGCCTCACCGACGCCAGGCCATCCTGAGGAACTGGCCCAGCGGTACGACATCCCGCGAGTGTTCCATGATTATCGCGAGATGCTCAAAGAGAAAGACATCGAAATGGTCACCATCGCTGCCCCTAACTACCTTCATGCCCAGATGACCATTGATATCGCCAACGCCGGCAAGCACGTGGTCTGCGAGAAGCCTCTCTGCATGACCCTCGAAGAGGCCGACGAAATGGTCGAGACCTGCAAGAAACAGGGCGTGCTCTTCATGTATGCCGAGGAGCTTTTTTTCACTCCTAAGTACGTCAAGGCCAAGGAGATGGCCGATCAGGGTGCGTTCGGTGACGTCTACATGGTTAAGCAGAGCGAGAAGCACTTTGGCCCCCACGCTCCGTGGTTCTGGGATGTGGAGCGTTCTGGCGGCGGGGTGTTCATGGACATGGGCTGTCACGGCGTCGCCTTCTGCTACTGGTTCCTGGATCGGCCGGCCATTAAGTCCGTTCTGTGCCAGATGGGCACCTACGTCCACGGTGACATCACCAAGGGAGAGGACAACACCATCTGCATCCTCGAGTTTGAGAACGGCGCGATCGGCTTGATCGAGGATAGCTGGGCGCGGCGCGGCGGCATGGATGACCGCATTGAGGTCTACGGCTCAGGCGGTGTGACCTATGCCAACCTGCACATGGGAAACGCCCTGCCGACGTTCAGCGAGGATGGCTACGGCTACGCTGTGGAGAAGGCTCCCAGCACCAAGGGCTGGACCTATCCCGTCTTTGAGGAGCTGTGGAACTACGGCTTTCCGCAGGAAATGCACCACTTCGCCCGCTGCGTGCGGGGCAAAGACGAGCCCATAGCCACCGGCGAGGATGGCCGAGTGGTACAGGAGATCATCTACGCTGCTTACGAATCGGCTCGCACGGGCAAGAAAGTGGAACTCCCCTTCCGCCCCAAGGGTGTGAAGAAGCCCATTGATCTCTGGTTCGGAGAGCACAAAGAGGGTTAAACTACTGCTTTGGGGAGGAGATAGTTCATTACTTGCAGGTAACAGCCCTTTGGACAGTTTGGCCGAAGGGCTGTTGAGCTTTGAGGCATCCAGACAGTTTTCGTGGTAGTATAGCATGACTGGCCGTAACTAAGTTTTTACCACAAAGCCACCAAGGCACAAAGAAAAGCGGCTCTTTGGGATTTCGCGGGGTCACAGTATCGGAGTCCCCAACTCGTTGGGGGT